>JAYVSG010000108.1:0-4254 GCA_043775535.1 Candidatus Omnitrophota bacterium | reverse complement strand
GATCGACGTGGTCCTCTATGAAAAAGATTCGTTCCGCATCATCTCACACCGCTTTAACCGTGAAGACCTGCAAAGGCATTCTGAATGGTGGCAGCAAAGCATCACCAATGCCATCAAGGAACTCCCTGACGACTGGGTCAAGACCGTCTTTAACAAGGTCCACAATCCCAATTACAACGTCCACGAGCAATAAAAAAGCCGCTGGTATTAGCCAGCGGCATTGCTATTCAGGTATATTGACGCTATTAGTGCTTTTGGGGGTCTTTCTGGTGGTTCTTTGCCCACTGCATCCAAGCGATATAACCTGCTCCCACAATAACGATCATAATGGCAACTTCCATTAGCGAGCTCCTTTGTTACGGTACACATAGATACTTCCAATGATCAGCAATAATCCTAGTATACCAAATCCTATCCTGAACGGCAATGGCATATCCTTGAAGAAAAAGCTGGCCACCCCGATGCTAAGGACGTTCTTCCCAAGATCACAATATATCCTGGCGATAAATTCGTCCGTTGCTTCGTTTAACCGGTTATTCATATAGCTCCTTCGTATGGCGGGGGAATCGATAACAGAAGCCTTGGGGAAAGGCTATTTTTAATTCGATATTGATTATAATAATTGCCAATAGGAAAAGTCAATGACATAAATTCCTTGATTTCTTTTCCTGCATTGTTTACCATCATCACATCATGTCCACCGAAACAACCATTCAGAATACTCCTTTAGTCAATGAACACATCGCCTTGGGTGCCAAGATGGTGCCTTTTGGGGGATGGAACATGCCTTTGCAGTATGACGGTATCATCGCCGAGTGGGACTATAATCGTAAGACCTGTTCGATCTTCGACTGTTCCCATATGGGGGAGTTCCTGATCAAGGGTGATCCGCTCAAGTCCGGCCTGGATCGCATCGTTACTCAATCCATCGTCGATATGCCGCCCAAGACCTGCCGTTACGGCGCTGCGCTTAACGCAGAGGGCGGGGTCATTGATGATCTTATTGTCTACCGCAAGGCCCAGGACGAATGGATGATCGTGGTCAATGCCGCTAATATCGAGAAAGACATGGCGCATATCAAGGCCAATTTGACCAAGGACGCTCAATTCACCGATGTTTCTGCGCAAACCGCCAAGCTGGACCTGCAGGGACCCTTATCCCGTGAGATATTAAGTGCTTTGGTGTCGGATATTAAGAAGTTAGAGTACTACGGCTTTGATGAATTCACACTGCTGGGCCAGAAATGCCTGATCAGCCGCACCGGTTATACAGGTGAACTTGGTTATGAGATCTATTATCCCGCCGGCACGGCTGTTGAACTTTGGAAGGCCTTGCTTAAGGACCCGCGCGTCCGGCCGACAGGCTTGGGGGTGAGGGATGTGCTTCGCATCGAGATGTGCTATTCGCTCTACGGACATGAACTGGAAGAGAATATCTCGCCGCTGACGGCGGGTTTGAACCCGTTCATCAATTGGGATAAGGATTTTATCGGCAAGGACAAGATTGCAGCGGAAAAGGCCATCGGCATTAAGCGTACGGTCGCGTGTATCTTAAGCGATTCGCGCCGCTCGCCGCGCGCGCACCACAAGATCATGGATGAGAACGGTGTTGTGATCGGCGAGGTCACCAGCGGCTCTTTTTCGCCCGGTCTCCAGGCAGGTATCGGCATCGCTTTCATCGAAAAAGAAAAAAATATCCTTGAAAAGAAAATCATTTTTGGCGATGATAAAGCCACTTGCACGGGGAAGATCGTCAAGCGGCCTTTTTATAAGAACGGGTCATTGAAGCACTAACACATTTTAATTTAAGGGACACGCGTATGGCCGCCGAGATCGTAGATCACTTTTTGTACACCAAGGAACATGAATGGGTCAATATTGAAGAGGGCGTGGCCACCATGGGCATCACCGACTATGCGCAGAACGCGCTGGGCGATGTGACCTATGTTGAGCTTCCCGTCGAGAATTCCGAGGTCGAGCAGTTCGAGCAATTTGTTTCCGTTGAATCTGTGAAAGCGGCCAGCGACATCTTCGCGCCCATGGGCGGTCAGGTCATCGAGATCAACCGCGACCTGGAGGACGACCCGTCCCTGATCAACAAGGACTGCTACGGCAAGGGCTGGATCGCCAAGATCGAAGTGCGCGACGAGGATGAATCTTCCAACCTGATGACTTCCGAAGAATACCGCAATTACCTGGAATCCCTGGACCATTGATCGCGTAACCGAATGAATCCTTACATAACTAACACACCCGACGAAGTCGCCGTCATGCTGAAAGCCATCGGGGCCGACAGCATTGAAGCATTGTTCGCCGATATCAAGCCCCAGCACAGGCCTAAGTCCTTTGACCTGCCGGCCGGGCTCTCGGAATATGAGGTCATGCGCAAGGTCACCGCGCTGTCCTTGAAGAACAATGTAGCCCTGGTGCCCTTCATCGGCGGCGGGTATTACGATCATTATATCCCGACGGTGGTGCCGTCGATCACGTCCCGCGGGGAATTCTATACCGCCTACACGCCCTACCAGCCTGAATGCGCGCAAGGGACCTTGCAGGCCCTGTTCGAATACCAAAGTTACATTTGTGCGTTGACCGGAATGGAAGTGTCCAATGCCTCCTTGTACGACGGAGGCACCGCGCTTTATGAGGCCATGATGATGGCCATGCGCATCACCGGCCGTTCCAAGGTGATCATGGACGGTGGGGTCAGCCCCATCTACCGCAAGATCCTCAAGACCTATACGCACCACCTGCATTATGAATTTCAAGAAACACCTGTCGTGCACGGACAGAGCAGCAGGGAGGAGATCTTCAAGCTTCTCGACAAAGGCACGGCTGCGGTGATCCTGCAGAACCCTAATTTTTTTGGCGGCATTGATGATTTTACAGACATTATCGAAAAGGCACATAGCGTCGGCGCCTTGGCTATTGTCAGTGTCTATCCGATCGCGCTGGGTTTGCTTAAGACCCCGGGTGAGATGGGCGCGGACATTGTGACTGGTGAAGGCCAGTCCTTGGGATTGTCGCTCAATTTCGGCGGGCCATACCTTGGCTTCATCACCAGCCGCAAGAAATATATACGCAAGATGCCCGGCCGTATCGTCGGTGAGACCGTGGATGCGCAAGGTCGCCGTTGTTTTGTGAATACCCTGCAGGCGCGCGAGCAGCATATCCGCCGTGAGAAAGCCACATCCAATATTTGTACCAATGTGTCCCTGTGCGCGGTGCAGTCGGCCGTCTTCATGTCCGCTATCGGCAAAGGGGGCTTGAAGGAAATGGCCCAGCTGAATTTGGACAAGGCAGAATATGCCAAGACCGTATTGGCCAAGATCAAGGGTGTTGAGGTCAAGAAATCCTCGCCGACCTTCAATGAATTCACCGTTGTCTTGCCTAAGGATGCCTCGGTCGTTGTCGGGGATATGATCAAAAAAGGTTTTGCCGCTGGCTTTCCGCTCGGACGTTACTACGCGGGCATGGATAAATATCTATTGGTCGCCGTCACTGAGAAGCGCACCAAGGAAGAGATCGACAATTATGCCAAGGCATTGGCCGAGGTGTTAGCGTAATGGAACTCATCTTCGAAAAATCCGTCAAAGGCCGCAGGGGATTCAGGTTCCCTGATTCCGACGTGCCCGTCAAGGCTGCGGTGCTTCCCAAGTATGCCCGCAAAGAAGACACGCCCTGGGCGGAAGTCTCCGAGCTCGATGTGGTGCGTCATTACACGCACATGTCGCAGAAGAATTTTTCCATCGATACCCATTTTTATCCCCTGGGTTCCTGTACGATGAAATACAACCCGAAATTCACCGAGGCGCTTGCACGTTTGGCCGGTTTCACCGACCTGCATCCTTTGCTGCCGCAACTGGCCGGCGGGGAGAAGCTCGCCCAGGGTGCGCTCGAAGTGCTCTATGAACTGGAGCAGCAAATGTGCGCTATGACAGGGTTCTCGAATTTTACCCTGCAACCTTTAGCCGGTGCGCATGGTGAGTTGACTGGCATCATGCTCATGGCCGCGTACCATAAGGCTAAGGGCAACACCAAGAAGAAATACGTCATCATCCCTGATTCAGCCCACGGCACCAACCCAGCGAGCGCTGCGGTTGCTGGTTATGAGATCATCGCCATTCCGTCCAACAAGGACGGCGGCATGGACGTGGATGCTTTGAAAGCTGCCATCACCGATGAAGTCGCCGGTCTCATGATGACCGTGCCCAGCACCTACGGTGTCTTTGAAACGAACATTTCCGAAATTGC
>JAYVSG010000107.1:0-14664 GCA_043775535.1 Candidatus Omnitrophota bacterium | reverse complement strand
TGAGCTCAAGACCTTATTGGACGAGCGTGTCGCCGTGCGCCAGGCCAAGGATTTTAAACGCTCCGACGAGTTGCGCGATCTACTGAAGATCAAAGGCATCGCAGTCGAGGACGGTAAAGCAGGACAGACATGGCGTTGGTTGTAAGCGGGTGACCCGGAGGCCGGGACCCCGGACGCCCGCAGCGAAGCGAGGACGAACGGGGTGCCGCAGGGGCAGGACCCGCTCACAGCAGAATATGAGGAATGCATGAAGGGTAAATTCATCACATTTGAAGGCAGCGAAGGTTCCGGCAAGAGCACCCAGTCTGCCCTGGTGTTCGACTATCTAAAGTCGAAGGGGCTGCCGGTGATGCTGCTGCGTGAGCCGGGCGGGGTCAAGATCTCGGAAGCCATACGCAATTTGCTGCTCGACGTCAAAAGCGCCGGCATGGGGGATGAGTGTGAAACATTTCTGTATATGGCTGCGCGTGCCCAGCTGGTCAAGGAAGTATTGGAGCCCGCATTGAAGGAAGGCAAGATCGTCCTCTGCGACCGCTTCCTGGATTCAACCGTGGCCTATCAGGGTTTTGGCAATGGGGTGGATGTGAAGACCATCCAGCAGTTGGGAGCGTTCGCGACCAAGGGCATTGAACCGGACCTGACCCTGGTCTTTGACATTGAGACGGAAAAAGGATTGGGCCGCACCAATGCCAAGAAGGACCGCATTGAATTGCGTCCGTTGGAATATCACAACCGCGTGCGCCAGGGCTATCTATCCTTGGCCAAGCAAGAGCCCAAGAGGGTCAAGGTCATTACGGTGGATGCGGACAAGGAAACTATTTTCAAGCGCATCCAACCTATGATCGACGCTGCCTTATGACAACAGTGAACATGCGCCAGGGGATCATGGAGCGTTTTCAACGTCTGGCCAAGGCCGGACGTCTCGCGCATGCGTATTTATTTACAGGCCCGGCCGGTATCGGTAAGATGGAGACCTCGCTCGATCTGGCCCGGATGGTCAATTGTGATGATGCCGCCAATGCGCCCTGCGGATATTGTGTGACCTGCCGCAAGATCGCAGGAGGCAATCATCCCGACGTGCATACCATCGGCAATAATGAAGAGGATTCGATCAAGATCGATGAGATCCGCCAGATGCTCGGGCGGGTGGGTTTGAAGGCCTATGAAGCCCGCACCAAGGTTTTTATCCTGCGTAATGCCGAGCGCATGACCACGGAAGCGGCGAATGCCTTGTTAAAGACGCTGGAAGAACCGGCGCCCAATACACTGATCATATTGACCACAGCGGTGCCGGAAGCATGTTTGGATACCATCAAATCACGCTGCCATACGGTGAAATTCTTTTCTGCCGATGAACATTTGCCTGAAGACAAGGACCGGGTCATGGACCTGTTCCTGAGCAAAGGCACGAATGAAGACCTGATCAAGGCTTTTGGCACGGACAAGGAGCAGGCATCCAAGGCCATGCTGGTCCTGTTAAGCTGGGTCAGGGATGTATTGCTGTACAAGAATGGGGTCAGGCAGGGTTTGGTCTACAAGAACCGCATCGCCGACCTTGAACGGATGTCGCAAAGGAACATGACGGAACTGCAGGCGCTCAACGAGCAGATCGTCCATGTGAAGTCGTTAATTGATGAGAACCTCAACCCGAAAATGGCGTTGAGTTTAGTGAGGGAACGTATATGGGGCAATTGATCGAAGTGAAACTCGGCGAGTACCGCGGGGTCGGGATATATGATGCGAATGGGCTCACCTTCAACCGCGGGGACATGGTGGTCATGGAAGTGGAGAAGGGAGCCGAGTTCGGTAAGATCGTTTCCGAGCCCACCAAGGCCTGCGGGGGCAAGACCGAAGCCGCTTTGGGCAAGCTCCTGCGCATAGCCACGGACGGCGACCTGCGCCAGATCGTGAACAACCAGTTAAAGGCCAAGGACGCGCTTCGGGTCTGCCAGCGTAAGGTCTCTGAGTCGAGATTGGACATGCAATTGGTCAATGCCGAATATTCATTCGATTCGACGAAGATCCTCTTTTTCTTTACCTCCGAAGGCCGCGTGGATTTTAGGGGGCTGGTCAAGGACCTGGCCAAGATGTTCCGCGTGCGCATCGAGCTCAAACAGATCGGTGTGCGCGACAAGGCCAAGATCGTCGGCGGCATCGGCGTCTGTGGCCGCGAATTATGCTGTTCGTCCTACATGAAGGATTTCCATCCCTTGTCGATCAAGATGGCCAAGGACCAAGGCTTGCCGCTCAATCCTTCCAAGATCTCAGGCGTTTGCGGCCGCGTCAAATGCTGCATGGCCTACGAATACCAGGTCTACCGTGAAATGGCCAAGGCCCTTCCTAAAATGGGTGCCAAGATCACGACGCCCGAGGGAGACAAGGGCAGGGTCATCAATGTGGATATCCTGAAGCGTTACGTGACCATCGACATCGGTGAAGGCAAAACCTCCAAGATAACCTATCCGCCGCTGGCCAATCCCAATTGACCCGTATGGATAAATTCTACGTTACAACACCCATTTATTATGTGAACGACGCCCCGCATATTGGCCATGCCTATACGACCATCCTGGCCGATGTCCTGGCCCGTTACCACCGCACGGCTGGTGATGAGGTTTTTTTCCTGACTGGTCTGGATGAGCATGGACAGAAGGTCAAGCAGGCGGCAGAAAAGCGCGGCATGAGCCCGCAGGCCCACTGCGACGACCTGGCCCCGCGCTTCACCAACCTTTGGTCCAAGCTCGATATCCGCTACGATGATTTTGTAAGGACTACCCAAGAACGCCACAAGACCATTGTGCAGAAGGTGCTGCAGAAGGTCTATGAGGCAGGGGATATCTACATCGACGAATATGAAGGGTTATATTCGGTCTCCGAGGAACGTTTCATTACCGAAACCGAGAATGCGTCCGGCCAATTCCGTGATGTGAAGACCATCAAGGAGAAGAACTATTTCTTCAAGATGAGCAAATATCAGAAACAGCTCATTGCCTACATCGAAGCCAACCCTGGCCTGATCCAGCCCGAACACCGCAAGAATGAGATGCTGGGTTTCCTCAGACAACCCTTGGGTGACTTGTGTATTTCTAGACCTAAGTCCCGCATGGACTGGGGCATCGAGATCCCTTTTGATAAAGAATATGTGACCTATGTGTGGTTCGACGCGCTCATCAACTATATTTCCATCCCGGGCTATATGTCCGACGATGCTAAGTTCAATAAATGGTGGCCTGCCGATGTACATCTGATCGGCAAGGACATCCTGACCACACATTGCATTTATTGGACAACCATGCTCCTGTCCCTTGGACTGCCCTTGCCTAAGACCATCTATGCCCACGGCTGGTGGTTGATCGGCGACACGAAGATGAGCAAGTCCTTAGGGAATGTGGTCAACCCGCTGGACCTGGTCGAGCAATATGGCATTGATGCGGTGCGTTATTACCTGATGAAGGAAATGGTGCTGGGGCAGGACGCGAATTTCACGCCCGACTCCTTTATAAAGTGCTACAACAGCGACTTGGCCAATGATTTTGGGAATCTGCTCAATCGCGTCAGCGGTTTGCTGGGCAAGAATCACGGAGGCATTGTGCCTGAGTGTGGTGCTTTGACCCCGGCGGAAGAAGAGATCAAGGCCAATGCCAACGCCCTGTCCAAGGTGGTCCATGACCGCATCGCGGCGTATAAGGTGCAGGAGGCGGTCAGCGCCGTCATTGAATTCGTGCGCACCCTTAATAAATATATGGAGATCCAAGCCCCATGGAAATTGGCCAAGACGGACATGAAGGCGGCCGAACGGGTCTTGTATACGGCCACGGAGAGCCTGCGCATCGCGTCCATCATGCTGACCCCGGTGATGCCGGTCAAGACAGCTGCGGTTTTGGATATTCTTGGTGCCGCGGGGACCAAGCCTGTGTGGGGGCAGTTGAAGCCTGGCACGGTATTGAAGGCGCATCCTGCATTGTTTCCTCGGATCGAAATTGAGAAATGAAGGCCCTGCTTGCCATAGCTTTTTTACTTTGTGCAATACCGTGTTTTGCTGACCAGACTGCTGTTCAGCAATTAGAATCCATGGGCGATTCATTTTATGCAGCCAAGGATTATGAACGTGCAGTGGCTTCCTACAGGAGCGCCTACGATATGCAGCAGGATGCACGGCTTCTGCAGAAGATGGGCGATGCCAGTGCGGCCCTAGGCAGCTACCAGGAAGCATTGCTCTATGCCCAACGGGCGGTCGATCTTGACCCGCAGAGCGGCAAGCTGTATGTAGACCTGGCCATGAGCTATGCGGCGCTCAAAAGATTTGATGAGGCCAAGGCTGCCATTGAGAACGCCAGGAAATTACTGACGTCTAAAGAGGAATTGGAAGACCTGGCCTATGTTGAAGAAGGTTTAAATGATCAGATCGCTAAATATAAGGATAGAAAATAATGGCTGTTGAGACGATCAAATGGGTGGACGGCGCTGCGCGCATCATTGACCAGACCAAGCTTCCCAATACCTTCGAGTACATTTTCTGCCGCGATGTGGACAGCATGTGGCATGCCATCAAGCGTTTGTCCGTGCGCGGGGCCCCTGCCATCGGTGTCGCTGCGGCTTTTGGTGTTCTTCTCGGTGTCCAGGATTTCAAGGGTGAAGACAAAGAAAAGTTCATCAATCACTTCAGGAGTGTTTGCGACTATCTGGCGACGTCGCGCCCGACCGCGGTCAACTTG
Source organism: Candidatus Omnitrophota bacterium (assembly GCA_043775535.1). Classification (GTDB taxonomy): domain Bacteria; phylum Omnitrophota; class Gorgyraeia; order Zapsychrales; family Fredricksoniimonadaceae; genus JACQQW01. The sequence continues at coordinate 9,949 of JAYVSG010000107.1, read as the reverse complement.
TTCAATATGCTCGAGCGCATGCGTCAGGTTGTGCTCCATAACAGGACAGCCACCGTTGCGCAATTGAAGAAGAAGCTCCATGCCGAAGCCATGGCGATATTCAAGGAAGACCAGAAGGTATGCCGCACCATGGGAGATCATGGTGCCAAGCTTATCAAGAATGGGATGACCGCCTTGACCGTGTGCAACGCCGGAGCTTTGGCCACTGTTGATTACGGCACGGCCTTAGGTGTTTTCTACAGCGCCAAAAAGGCTGGCAAGAAATTCAGCGTCATCTCCTGTGAAACACGGCCGCTGCTGCAAGGGGCAAGGCTAACCTGTTGGGAATTGACCCGGGAAAAGATAGACACCACCTTGATCTGCGACAATATGGCTGCGACCCTGATGCAGCAGGGCAAGATCGACATCATCTTTGCCGGCGCAGACCGCATTGCGTCCAACGGGGATTCGGCCAATAAGATCGGCACCTATATGCTGGCCGTCCTGGCCAAACATCACGGTGTGCCATTCTATATCGTCGCGCCCAGGTCCACCTTTGACATGAATATCAAGACGGGTCAACAGATACCCATTGAAGAACGCAATGCGGACGAGGTCACCAATTTTGCCGGCACACCGACCGCGCCCAAGGGCGTCAAGGTTTACAACCCGGCCTTTGATGTGACCCCGGCCCCATTGATCCACGGGATCGTCACCGAATACGGCATCATCCGCGCTCCGTACCTGGCAAACATCAAACGCACCTTTGCATGAGAAGCCATTCATGAAGATCGAAAAAGTGGGAGAATTTGGGTTGATCGAACGTTTAAGCAGGTTTGCCCCGGCCGGCAAGGGTGTGTTCAAGGGCATCGGCGATGATGCGGCGGTGCTGCCGTATACCAAGTCCAAGTATCAGCTGTTGACGACCGACATGATGGCCGAGGACGTGCATTTTACCCGGGACATGGGCGCCCAGAAGATCGGGTATAAGGCGCTGGCGGTCAACATCAGTGATATCGCGGCCATGGGAGGTTTGCCCACCTATGCGGTCGTATCCATCGGCCTGCCCAAGGCCCGAGATGTGCGTTTTGTGGAAGACCTTTATAAGGGCATGGCGGTGCTGGCCAAGAAATTCAATGTGAGCATTGTGGGCGGAGACACCATCAAGGCGGACAAGCTCATCATCAATGTGGCCCTGATGGGTGAAGTGGAGAAGAAATACTTGGTCACGCGTGATGGAGCAAAGCCCGGTGACTGGATATTTGTCAGCGGCCCTTTGGGAGGATCCTTGACAAGCGGGAGGCACTTGACCTTTACGCCCAGGATCAAGGAGGCGCGGCATCTGGTCAAGACCTGCAAGCCTAGCGCCATGATGGACCTTTCCGACGGATTGGCCGGGGACCTGGACCATATTCTCAAGGCCAGCCATGTGGGGGCTCAATTGCTGGAGGACGCTGTCCCCAGGAACATGGGCGTTTCTTTGAAGGATGCCCTGACCAACGGTGAGGATTTTGAATTATTGTTCACGGTGCCGCCGTCGAAGGCGGAACGTTTAATGGAAGACTTTTACCCTATCGGCATCATCACCGCCGACACCAAGCAGAGGATCAATGCCAAAGGTTTTACGCACTTCTAGTCCTGAAGAGACCATGTCCGTGGCTGCTACATTCGCGCAGAATCTAAAGGCGGGGGACATTGTCTTCCTGCAAGGGGATCTGGGTGCTGGCAAGACGGTTTTTACCAAGGGCATTGCCCAGGCCATGAAGGTCAGTCCGGCCAAGGTCAACAGTCCGACCTTTGTATTGATGAACCACTATCAGGGCAAGATGCCGTTGTACCATTTTGATCTCTACCGCTTGGAGAAAACGGAAGAGTTACGGACCGTGCAATTCGATGAGTATTTCTATGGGGATGGCATCAGCATCATCGAATGGGCGGAACGGTTGGGGGCGATGGCCCCGCTGGAATATTGGCTGGTCGAATTAAAACATAAAAGTGAAACAGAACGGGAAATATGCATTTCTTATCCCTCGAAACCTCAACAAAGAATTTCGCTCTAGCTGTTTCCAAGGACGGCAAGGTGCTGTGTTTCCGCAACCGTGCCAGTGCGAAAGTGCTGGAGGATTCCATCCTCCCGACGATCGATAAGGTCCTGGCTGCGGCCAAGGTCCCTTTCAAGGCATTGGATGCCTTTGCCATTGCCCTGGGACCGGGTTCTTTTACCAGCCTGCGCGTCGGTCTCTCCACGGTGAAGGCCTTATGTATGGCCACTGGAAAGCCGGTCGTGGGGGTCTCTACCCTGGATGTATTGGCCGAGGGTGTCCGTCATCTGGATGCGGATGAGATATGTGTCCTTATTGATGCCCGCCGCAAGATGGTCTACAGCGCTCTGTACCAAAACACCAAGGAGGGGCTTAAGCGCAAAGGGGAGTACCGGCTGGGCCCTTTGGCTGCGGTCTTGGAAAAGACCGGTGCCCGCACATTATTCGTCGGTGACGGGGCAGAGCTTTACCGCAAGGAGATGGGCAAGGCACTGTTCGCCGGGGAGAAGTTTGCGCGCCCCCAGGCCAAGCATCTGGCAAAATTAGCTTTTGAGCGCCTGGCCAAAAAAGATCATGATGATGCCGTAACGCTTAACCCCATTTACCTATACGCCGAAGATTGCCAGGTGGATGCCAATGTCCGTCGAAGCTAAACAACAGCGTTCATCCTCCATGCACTGGGCCTGGGTCACGATCGACCTGCGTGCCCTGGCCCATAATCTTGAACAACTGAAGAAACTGGCGGCCAAGAATATGTCGCACAATGCCGGCGTCATGCCGGTCATCAAGGCCGATGCCTATGGCCATGGCATGGTCCCTGTGGCCAAGACCCTCGATAGCATGGGCTGCAAGAAGTTTGCCGTGTCCAATGTGCTCGAAGGCATGGCCCTGCGCGAGGCGGGTTTCACCCAGAAAATACTGGTCTTTGAAAGCACCCTGCCTGGGGATGCGGAAGCCCTGGTTGAATATGGCCTGACACCGACGGTATGTAATATGGAATTGGCGGACGCTTTGGAGCAATATGCCCGCAAGTCCGGCAAGGAAGTGGCCGTGCATATCAAGGTGGATACCGGCATGGGGCGTCTGGGGTTGGATGAACGGGAGGCTCTGGCCTTCATGGAACACCTGCGCCAGAAATGCGCATGCCTGTTGTTGGAGGGGATCTACACCCATTTCCCTGTTGCCGATACCGACCGTGAGTTCACCGTCGGACAGATGCGCCGCTTCAGGGACATGGTGTATATGCTTGAGAATAATTTCTTTACGTTCAATTACGTGCATGCAGGCAACAGCATGGGCTTGGGGGACTACAAGTCGGAATTATTCAATCTCGCCCGGCCCGGCCTGATGCTGTACGGCCTTTACCCGTCAAAAGATCTGGAACCGAAGATCGACCTGAAGCCGGTGATGTCGGTCCGCTCCAAGGTTATCTTTGTGAAGACCATTGCCAAAGGACAGGGCATCAGCTACGGCCATACCTTCAAAGCTAAGCAGGACATGACCATCGCGGTCCTTCCCATCGGTTACAGCAATGGATATTTGCGTTCGTTATCTAATAAAGCCTTTGTGCTGATCTCAGGTGTGCGCTGCCCGGTGATCGGCCGTGTCACCATGGACCAGATCATTGTGGATGTTACGCCCGTCGGTCTTTCCGGACGTCTTCCCCAGATCGGGGATGAAGCGGTATTGATCGGCACGCAGAAGGATGGAAAGATCACTGCTGAAGAAGTAGCGGACTGGGCCGGGACCATCAGTTACGAGATCCTCTGTTCTCTTGGAAGCCGCCTGCCCCGCACCTACCTGGAATGATCCCTAGAATTTTGTTTTGATGGCCCAAAGTCCTGCAGCGAGGAAGACCGAAGGGGCAAGCCATGCCGCAGCAAAAGGCATCAAGGCCCCGCCCTTGCCCAAGGCCAGTCCCACCGCATCCAATACATAATACAGGAAGCCGATGATGACCGCGATGCCGATGGCCGTGAAGGTCTGCGCTTTGCGGCGCCCTGTCATGAGCGCGAAGGGCAGCCCAGCGAGCACGATGATGAAGGTGCGGAAGGGGAAGGCGATCTTTTGGTGCAGGTCCACTTCAAGGTTATTGACGGTCTTGACCGCGCCGCTGCCCGTAAAGCGGCCGATATAATCATAAAGCTGTTTGATGTTCATGGAGGAGACATCCAACCTTTGCCGCAGCAGGTCCTTGGGTGTTTCCTTGATGTCCATCAATTTCTCTTGGTAGATCTTCACCTCACCCGGCACATTGGGAAGGTTTGAATTATAGGTCGTGACCTGGCAGTTGTAGAACTTCCACGCAATGCCTGTCCATTTGCCTTTAAGCGCAACCACCTTCTCGAGCAGGTTCTGCTGGTTGTCATGCCCGATGATGGTGATCCCCTCGAGCTCATTGGTGTTGGGATCGAAGTTGTCGACGAAGAAGAGGCGGTTCTTAAGGCCGTAGAAGGTCAGGTTCTTGATCGAGCTGCGGCCCCTGCTTTTATCGGCCAGTGTTACCTTGATCTGGCTTTCGCTGATCTCCTGTTTGATCGCGGAAGACTGGGGCACAAAGCGTTCGTTGACGAGGAAGACGATGCTTGAGATCAAGGCCGCGAAAATGAGCGCGGGCCGGGTGATCTTCCAAAAATCCATGCCGGAGGCGCGCACGGCGATGATCTCATTGTTGCCGTTGAGATTGCTATAGGTGAACAGGGTCGAGATCAGGCATCCCAGGGTCGCCGTATTCACGATCACGAGGGGAATGAAGGAGATGTAGTATTGGAAGATGACCTCCATCGGGACCTTCTTTTCGATGAAATCTTCGAGGTTCCCGAAGGTGTCGATCAGGATGAAGAGGAAGGCAAAGGCCAGGACCGTGCCCAGGAAAATACTGGCGATGGATCTGAGGATGTAGCGGTCTAGGATGCGCATAGTTTCCAGTTCAGTGCAGCCACGATCAATCCCAGGACGATGTTGGGGATCCACATGATCAGTGCAGGGTCCATGAAATTGCTGCCGGAGAGCCCCTGGCAGGCCAGGGACAACAGGTAATAGGGGGCGGCAAAGAGGATGGCATACAGGATATTGGCTGATTTTGCCCGGCGATGGGTGATGACCGCGAACGGGAAGCCCAGCAGGATGAATAAAAGCGGTGTCATGGACCAGGCCAGCCTGCGGTGGTATTCGGTGACCAGGGGCGAGGGGTCAATGAAGAGGCCGTGGTATTCATCGATCTTCTTTTCCAGTTCTTTCATGGTCATGCCCTTGGGTTTCTTCTCGACCTTGCCCTTTTTCTTGGACATGTCCATGGTGATGAAGGAATTCTGGAAATTGAGCTTATAGAAATTATTGGGGTTCTTAAGGTCCGGCTCGTCGGAGGTGCCGTTGACGAGCTTGAGCATGATCTTGTCCTGGCCGGGCACCTTCACGAACTCGCCTTCCTGGGCGATGATGGTGCGGGTCGGTTTATTGGGCTGCGGCTGGTAGATACGGATGCCGTACATGCGGTTGTTATCGATGCGGTAAATGAAGATGACATATTTATCAAAGGCGTTGATGAAGGAGCCCGCTTCCAGCAGGGCGGATGGGTTCTGTGCGCCGGTTTCCTGCATGACCCTGGTCTGCGCATCATAGGCCGTGGGGATGACGCGGTCATTGAGGATGAAGACGGCGATGCTCAGCACGACACCCACCATCATCAGCGGCATGATCAATTTGCGGATGTAAATACCGCTGGCGCGCATGGCCAGGATCTCATTTTCCGCCGACATGCGTCCAAAGGTCAGGATGATCGTGACCAAACAGGCGATGGGGAGGGTGTAACCCAGCAGGATGGGGATGTAAAAAAGGAAGATCTTGCCGACCGTGGCCAGCGACATGCCGTTATTGATGACCTTATTGGCCAATTGGGGCAGGTAGCCCAGCAGGAAGACGCTGGTCAGGACGCTGATGGCGATGGTAAAGGGTAGAAGGCATTCGTGGAGGATATAGTTGCGTAAGATGCGCATAGATTTTATTGCGTGATCGCCAGAACGAGCACTCCGACATAGGCGGCGCCGGCTTCTTTCAGGCTTGCGGCCGCGGCATGGGCGGTGGCCCCGGTGGTCAACAGGTCATCGACGAGAAGTACCGACCTGTCCGCCACCGTTTCAGCGGGATTCATTCTAAAAGCGCCCTCAAGGTTTGTCCAGCGTTGTTTTTGGTCCAAAAGCGCCTGCGTGTCCGTCGGCCGCATGCGGATCAATGAGCGGGGCCGGTGGGAGAGGCCGTATCGCCTGCACAGGGCTTCGCTAAGGTAGGAACTTTGGTTAAAGCCGCGTTCCCGCAGCCGCACCGGATGCAGGGGGATGGGGCAGACAAGGTCAAAGGTGCCCACCGGGACATGGTAGGTGTCGATGAATTCCTGCATCAGTCCGGCAAAGGTATGCCGCAGGCCGGTCTTGCCTTTGTATTTGAAGGCATGCACCAGTTCACGCATGGGTTCATTATAAATGCAGGCGCCCCAGGCGCGGTCGTAGTGCCGTTGCCCGCTGCGGCAGGATGCACAGCTGCCATCATCGCTGTAATGTTCCAGGTGCCGGGAGCAGAGACCGCAAAAAGGCGGCACATTACGTACGAGCGCGGCCATGCACGTTGGGCAAAGGCGGCGCTGGTGCCCGCTGTTGAGGAAGGAGCGGCAGAGCATGCAATTGTCCGGAAAGACCAGTTCCCTGATGCCGCCGATAAGTCCGTTGAACATGGCATATGTTACCATATAAAACGTTTGTCAGAGAACCGCTTTGTTCGTATAATGGGGCATAATTCGAGGGAGGGAGATCTTATGAAAAAGACCATGCTTATTGTGCTGTTGTCCGTCGTTGTGTTGGCCGGCCCTGCTTTTGCCACCTTTGAAAGCCATGTCACGATCATGGAAAAAGCCGACATCGTCAAGACCACCGATGAGAAGCTGATCGATGGCTACATGGACGTGCTCGTCGAGATCGAAGCGGTCAAGACCTTCCATACCACGTCAGGGTTCTCGCCCAAACAGTATGACGAATACCGGGACCTGCTCAAATACCGCCTGCAGCTTTTGATGGAAATACACAACCGCAACCTGGAGCTTCCGGCACAGCTGGAACGCTAGACCACAGAAAGAACAGCATGACATCCGCAACGGTCACCCAAGATAAAGCCAAGTTATTCGAGATCTTAAAGTCGCAGGCCTTTTCCCGCGGCAAATTCATCCTGTCTTCAGGCAAGGAAAGCAGTTTCTATCTGGATGCGCGCCTGGTGACCTTAAGCCCGGCCGGCGCCTATCTGACGGCCCGGGTGCTTCTGGACATGACCAAGGACGACCGTGTGGACGCCATCGGCGGACCCACGCTCGGAGCTGACCCCATGGTCGGCGCTGTGGCATCATTGAGCCACCAGTCCGGTAAGCCCATTAACACCTTCATCATCCGTAAACAACCGAAAGCCCACGGCAAGCAGCAGCAGATCGAAGGGCCTGCCCTGCCGGAGAACGGCAGGATCGTCATCATCGATGACGTGGCAACGACCGGGAAGGCATTTGTCGAGTCCATCGAAGTGCTGGCTAAAATGAATATGAAGCCCTTGAAAGCCATTTGCATCATCGACCGCGGGGAAGGCGCCCGGGAAGCCCTGGCCAAGCTCAATGTGCCCATGGAATCGATCTTCACCATCGACGAATTCTTGAAATGACAAAACGCATTATCCTGGCCTCCGCATCGCCCCAGCGGCGGAAATTGATGAAGATATTAGGTTTGCCCTTCGTGATCAAGCCCAGCCGGGCCGAAGAGATCACCCGCATCACTCGGGATGTGGCCCATTTGGTCGAGCACAATGCGCTCATCAAGGCGCAGGAAGTGGCCGGCCGCTCTAGGAACGCGATTGTCATCGGTTCCGATACCGTTGTCTATTCCCACAAAAAGCGCCTCATCCTCAAACCCAAAGACTTGGCCGAAGCCAAGAAGAACTTGAAAGAACTGATGGCCGCTCCGCATTGGGTCTATTCCGGCGTTGCCGTCATTGACACGGAAACAGGCAAGGTCTTGGTCAGCCATGACAAGACGAAATTGCACATGACCCCGCTTTCCGACGAGGCCATTGACCGTTACCATAATGCGGTTTCCCCCCTGGACAAGGCAGGTGGTTTTGATGTGGAAGGCAAGGGCGGCATGTTCATCCCGCGCATTGAAGGGTGTTATTTCAATGTGGTGGGACTGCCGTTGGCAAAATTGGTTTCCATGCTCAAGAAGTTCGGCGTTGAGGTCTTATGAAGCGGATCCGTGTCAGCCCCGAATGTTTCTATCGGGGGTCCATGTGGCTATTTTTATGGATTCCCGCTTTCGCGGGAATGACAATAGGGTGTTCGACCGAGTTCAATCCTGCGACCGGACGCCAGGAAACGCTCATGGGCGATGAGAAGGAAGCTTCCATCGGCGCTTCCGCGGCCTTGCAGGTCGAGAAGACCATGAAGATGGACCTCGACGTGGATGTGAACGAGCGTGCCGAACGGATATTAAGAAGGATCGCGGCAGTCGCGGACCGCAAGGACCTGGTCTATACCATCCGTGTCGTTAATGAAGATGAGATGAATGCCTTCAGTCTTCCTGGAGGGTATGTGTACCTGTTCCGGGGTCTCATGGACCGCATCAAGAGCGACGATGAGCTGGCGAGCGTGGTTGCCCATGAGGTTGCGCACATCACGGCGCGCCATGCCATGAAACGCTTGCAGGGTTCCTATGGAGCTCTGGTCATGCAGGGTGCGGCCATTGCCACGGGTGATCCCGCACTCATTGCCAGCGTCGGCCTCGGTGCTCCGTCGATCCTCTTGGTCAATTCGCGTGAGGATGAGTTCGAGGCTGATCGGTTGGGTGTCAGGTATATGAGGATGGCCGGGTATGACCCGATGCAGATGAAGAGCATGCTTGGAAAATTGCTCAAGTACCAGGCAGATAAAGGTCCCAGACGTTTGGTATATTGGCGCACGCATCCATATATCCCGCAGCGCATGGCCCAGGCCGCGGTCGAGGCCAGGGGCAAGGCGGAATTCAGGGAATATTTGAATATCACAGGGGAAGAAAAATAATGAAGGTCCTGGTTACAGGCGGTGCAGGTTTCGTGGGGTCGCATGCGGCGGAATATTTCGCTTCCCGTAAGCACCGTGTCGTTGTTGTTGATAATCTGATGCGTTCGCGCATCTTCGGGTCCAGTTCCAGGACCGTCGAGTACAATTGGGAATACCTGCGTTCGCTGAAGAATGTCGTGCTTGAAAAAAACGATGTGCGGGATGCCGCTGCCATGGACAAGCTGTTCAAACGCGAGAAGCCGGATGTGGTCATCCATGCCGCAGGCCAGCCGGGGGTGCGTTTCTCCCTCGAGAATCCGTTGGAAGACGCCTCCATCAATGCATCGGGGACCCTGGTGGTGCTGGAAGCCCTGCGCAAAGCCAACTCCCGGGGCAAATTCATTTTTTGTTCCACCAATAAGGTCTACGGCAACAGGGTCAATACCCTGCCCCTGCGTTCCTCGAAGAAACGGTATGAATTCAGATCTTCGGCGGGTATCGATGAGAAGTTTGGTGTCGACCTGACCGGCCACACGCCCTATGGCGTTTCAAAGTTGGCAGGGGACCTGTATGTCCAGGATTATGCCTATGCCTATGGCATCAAGAGTGCGGTGTACCGCATGAGCTGTATCTACGGCACCCGGCAATTCGGATTTGAGGACCAGGGCTGGCTGGCCTGGTTCACGATCAAATGCCTGCAAGGGGCGCCAGTCACCATTTATGGGGACGGCAGGCAGATCCGCGACGTGCTTTGGGCGGATGATCTGGTTGCGGCCTTTGACGCCTTCATCCGTTCGGAAAAACCTCTGCAGGGAGAGGTTTTCAATATCGGCGGCGGGGTGCAGCATACGCTCTCATTGTTGGAGCT
>JAYVSG010000106.1:0-6615 GCA_043775535.1 Candidatus Omnitrophota bacterium | reverse complement strand
TACCATCGCCAATAAGCCACGACGGGAGTGGTTATCTTTTTTGTTAGATTTAAAATGCTCGCTCAAATAAGCAATACGGCTGGTTATCAGCGCCACTTGCACTTCTGGGCTGCCTGTATCGCCTTTAGCTTGTTGAAAATCACCAATGATTTTGGCGCGGTCTGCTGCTGATCGCTGTCACACCCCTCCTAAAAGGAAGGCTCGTGTTTCTGGGGGAAGGTTTCCCCCAGACCCCCTTCGCATTCTCACCCTTCGGGTTCGTCTGCGTCGTTGCTGCTGCTAAATTTTGAGTACTGCTTTTACGATATCTTCCACTTCGGCTAAATGGCCGATGCCGATTACGCCGCAGGCTAGTTTGCCCTTGATGGGTTCGATGAATTTGGCGCCGTGTTTTCTTAACTTGGCGCAATTCTCCTGCACCAGCGCATTGGCATACATATCGTCATTCATCGCGGGCGCGACCAAGAGCGGTGCGCGCGACGTCAAAATAAAAGCGCTCAATAAGTCGTCGGCCATGCCGTGTGCGATCTTAGCGATGATATTGGCTGTGGCCGGTGCGATCAATACAGCGTCGGCACTTTTGGCCAGTTCAATATGGGCCATGCGCCACGCGCTGCCGTCGAACATGTCCGTATATACATCCCTGCCTGTCAAAGAAGCGAACGTCAGGGGCGTGACAAACTGCTGGGATTCCTTCGTCATCACCACGGTGACCGTACAATCTCTTTCCTGCAGCCGGCGGACAATGTCCCCGGCTTTATATGCCGCAATGCTGCCGCAAACACCAAGAACGATATTCTTCTGTTTACCGGGCATACGAACCGCCGATCTTTATTTCTTCTTGTCGGTCTTCTCGACCTTGGGGGCGAATTCTTCAGCCACTTCGCTGTTCACGCATTTGCCGTAACGGATCTCGTCCAGTGCAATGCTGGCCAGCTTCGCGTTGGCCGGGGCTTCTACCATCTTGCCGCCGGTTTCACTCAACTCCAGGGCGCGACGGGATGCCATGCGTACCAATTTATAAACGCTGCCGTTGGCTTTCGGTAACAACTCTTCTAAAGGCTGATATCCCATTAAGTTCCTCCGCATTAAAAACAAGATTTATACCATACGCCCCGGAAAAAGTCAATCATTCATATCCCAAGGGCTTGAGAGACAATGTGTTCCAGATCACGGCAGGCCTTGTCCAGCTGACCGTTGACGACCACATGGGCATAGTGCTTGGCCTCCTTCAATTCCTGTTTGGCCACTTTTAACCTAAGCCCAAGTGTTTCATGGGTTTCCGATGCCCTTTGACGCAGGCGGTCCTGCAGGATCTTCATGGTCGGGGTTTTGATGAAAACAGTGACGGCATCGGGAAATTCTTTACGGACACGCAAGGCCCCTTTGACATCGATGCACAAAAGGACATGGGTGCCCTTTTTAAGCAAATTCAACACCTGCCGCTTGGGCGTACCATAGTAATTATCAAAGACCTTTTCCCACTCTAAAAAATATTTTTTGGCGATGCGCGATTCGAACATGGCCGGGCTCAGGAACAAATAGTCTTTGCCGTTGCGTTCGCCTGCGCGGCGCGGCCTGGTGGTCGCAGAAATGGATTTGACCAGCTTGCCCTTAAGGGTGGGCGCCACCAAAAGAGCCTTGTGCAGCGTGGTCTTGCCGGAACCCGACGGGCCGGAAAGGATGACGATCTTGCCTGGTGTCTTACTCGACATTGTTGGCCTGTTCACGGATCTTCTCGACCTTGCTCTTCAAGGCGATCACAGCCGCGGATATCTCTTTGTCCTGCACCTTGGAACCGATGGTATTCGTCTCACGCTGCATTTCCTGGGCGATGAAATCAAGCTTCTTGCCCGCTTCCTCATTTTGCCTCAACAAAGCCCGGGCTTCCTGGATGTGGTGGGCGAGGCGGGCCATTTCCTCGTTGATATCATTGCTCTTTTGGTAGGACGCGAATTCCTCGTTGCCCAAGGCCTGCTTCTGGGCTTTCAAAAGATGGGCCGCGCGCGCCTTGATCGCGGCAATGCTCTTGAGCATGAGCCCAAGCTGGGTGTTGATGTCCCTTTCCAGGGACTTGCCTTCGCGTTTGCGCATGGCAGCGACGGAAGCGACCGCCCTGGCCAGACCTTTCTCGACGGCGGGCCACATGGTCTGCGCGTCCACGAAGACTTCCTTGGCCTCGACGACACCGGGCAGACGCATGATATCAGCGACGGAAAGGTCGTCCTTGATGCCGAAACGGCGGCTTAAGGATTTCCCGAAATCACGGTAGCGCTTGACCGCATCCTCATTCATGTTGATGACCATGTGCGGCTTGTCCGTGATGCGAACGGCAACGGTGACGCGGCCGCGCTTCAAACCTTTGGCCACGGTCTTGCTGATCTTTTCCTCGAACGACGCAAATCCCGACGGCAGATAGAAGGCCAGGTCCAAGTAGCGGTGGTTGACCGTCTTCACCTCGACGACGCCCTTGATGTTCCCGACGGCAATATCGCTCGCCCCAAAACCGGTCATTCCTGTGATCATTTGAGTATCTCGCTTTTTTTGAACCACAAATTGATCTCGCGCTCGGCTTCCTGTGTGTCCGAGGAAACATGCACGAGATTCTCGAAGATCCCTTTTGTCGTGATGCGCCCGAATTTGCCGCGCACGGATTTGGTGGTCGCCTCTTCCGGGTTGGTGGCACCGGCGACAGTGCGGCATTTCCTGACCGCGGCCGGGCCTTCGAAGACCATGGCCATGACCGGAGAGCCCTCATGCAGCGTTCCCATCAAATAATCCACGATCTCGGGGAAAAAAGGCTTGTCTTTCAAGTGGCCATAATGTTCCTGTGCCTGGTGGCGTGAGACCTGTACCAATTTAACGGCACGGAGCTTCACATCGTGGGCGAGGAAGTGGATGAGCACCTCGCCGGCCAAGCCTTTGTGCATGCCGTCGGGCTTGATCAATACCAGTACATGTTCGTGCGGATCGGATGTCATTTGCGCAGCGCTCCTAGAATACGGTCGAAATCATCCAAGGAATAATACTCGACCACGATCTTGCCTTTATTTCCCTTGTCCTCAATGGCAACCTTGGTCCCAAGCAAGCGCCCCATTTCCTCCTCGAGGATCTGCAGGTCGCGGTCCTTGGGTTTGCCCGCCTTCGGTTTTGCGCTGCCATCAGCTTCCGCGGCGCGCTTGACAATGGCCTCAACCTGGCGCACGGATAAATGTTTGGCAATGATCTCCCCGGCCAATTTCTTCTGCAATGCAGCGTCGGAAATGGACAACAGCGGACGGGCATGCCCGGCAGAAATTTTTCCGGCAGCCACATGGTCCTGGATCTCTTTAGGCAGTTTAAGCAGGCGCAATAAATTGGTAATGGTGCTGCGGTCGCGGCCAACGGAATCGGCCACGCTGTCCTGGCTGAAATTGAATTCCTCGATCAGGCGCTTGAAGCCTTGCGCTTCTTCAATGGCGTTAAGCTCTTCACGCTGGATATTCTCGACGAGGGCGAGCACCAAGGCTTCCCGATCGGTCACATTCTTGACAATAACAGGGACTTTTTGTAACCCTAAGGCCCTGGCTGCACGAAAACGCCTCTCCCCCGCCACCACTTCATATCCGGCGCCGGACTGGCGCACCAGGATGGGCTGGAGAATGCCTTTTTCTTTAATGGAACTCTTAAGCTCTTCCAATTTAGCCTCATCATAGTTCTGACGGGGCTGAAGACTGTTTTCTTTAATGGATTTAATTTCCAGACTGGAAACAACCCCATCAGAATGGATATTTTCGTGTTGGGGGTTGTTCCCTGAGCGAAGCTCAGGCAATGCCTTCTCTTCTTTTGGAGCCGGCTTCTGCCCAATCAGAGCGGACAATCCTTTTCCCAAAACTTTATTTTCCATTCTGAACTCTCCCCAGGACTTCCTGTGCCAATTCCGCATAACGGACAGCTCCTACGGACGCAGGATCATAATAATTTATAGGTTTACCGAAGCTCGGAGCTTCGCTTAAGCGTATGTTGCGCGGAATGACGGCCTTGTATACCTTTTCTTTGAAGTAATTCCTAATTTCCTTGATCACTTCATTGGTCAGGTTGGTGCGAAAGTCTGCCATGGTCATCAAAACCCCTTCGATCTGCAGGTCTTGATTCAGCCCTTCTTTCACAAGTTCAATAGTATTAAGCAGTTGTGACACTCCTTCAAGGGCATAGAACTCGCATTGGATCGGGACTAAAATAGAGTCTGCAGCAACCAGAGCGTTCAAGGTCAAGAGCCCCAAGGACGGCGGCGAATCGATAAAGATGAAATCGTAGGAAGATTTGACTGCATCTATTGCTTTTTTAAGTCTGGTTTCACGGGAAAGGGCGCCCACCAACTCAATTTCAGCCCCAGTAAGATTTATATTGCAGGGAACAATTTCCAGATTGGAAAATTCAGTTTGGATAATAACTTCGGTGAATTGGGCTTTATGTACCAGGACGTCATAGACGGAGGATTTAATGTCGTTCTTGTTCACTCCCACCCCGCTGGTGGCATTCCCTTGGGGATCCATATCCACCAAAAGAACCCTTTGACCAAGGGCGGCCAAGGCAGAAGATAAATTCACGGATGTGGTGGTTTTTCCTGTTCCGCCCTTTTGATTACAAACAGCTATTGTTTTGCCCATAGTTCCCGCCTAAGTTTCACGTGAAACTTACTTCGAGCCGATCTTGACCTTGATCTTGGCCAATTTCGCACCCCTCATGCCAAAAAGCCCCCGCTTTTCTTCGCAAACAACCTTGATCTGCAAGGTTTCACGTGAAACGCCAAGGGTCTTTTCAGCCTTCTCAATAGCTTCTTCTACCGTACTACCCTCAAACTCTTTTGTATCGTGATCGAAAACCATTTTACTTAGCCTTGCTCATTTTCCATTGCGTGATCGTGGACAACAAATAAAATACCGTAAAATATAATGAAAGCCCCGCAGCAAACTTGTAAAAAATGAAACCCATGAACACCGGCATGATATATAGCATCATTTTTTGTTGCATGGCCGCCTGCTCGTCGGTAACAACAGTGTTCTTGGCGGATATCTTCTGCTGCGCGAACATAACGCCCGCCATCAGTATTGGCAATATATTAAATTCATTGCCCAAAAAAGGCAATTGAAAAGGTAAAATAAATAAACGGTCTGGCAAGGCAAGATCCTTGATCCACAGGAAGCTTTGGCCTTGGAAATAATATGAACGCCAGAGCACATTATATAGGGCAATAAAGATAGGCATTTGTAGCAGGAAGGGCAAGCACCCCCCCAGCGGATTGATCTTCTCCCTCTTATATACGTCCATGATCTCCGCATTGAGCTTTTGGGGATCTGTTTTGTATCTTTCCTGCAGGGCCTTGATCTTAGGCTGGATCAGCTGCATTTTGCGCATGGACATCATGCTTTTGGCTGTCAGGGGGTAGGTTATTCCATATATAATGATACTAATCAGGATGATGCTTATCCCCCAGCTTTTAAAAATGTTGTGCAGTACGGGTATGGTGTGGTGAATGGCCAGGGCCACAACATTGAACACGGCCAAATTGAAGAAGGCAACCGCCTTCTCCAGCTCCTTGCCGTATTTCTTCATTAAGGAAATGTCTTGAGGTCCGGCAAAAACGGTGAATTCGTAAACATTACTCCCCTTGGCCGGTATATTCCCCTCCTGCGCCCTCACAGAAATATTAAGGGATTTTTCTGTAACTGATTTGATCTCAAAGCTTTTTGTCTGAAATTCAGGACGAACCACAAAGGCGGAATAGTGGTCTCTGAACGCGGCCCAATGTACTTCGCCAGATTGGAATTTATCTTCCTTACTGTTGAATTTGAAGGCGCTCCCCTTGCGAGATATTTTCTTGTCCGCATAGACAGAATACTCATCCAGCATGGTTTCGCGCTTATTGCTTGAATCCAGGAGTTCCGTATCAATGCCGATCAGGGTAAACTCGTATTCCTTCAGAATGGAAATTGATTTCAGATTGGAAATTTCCATTCTGACCGTGGTGGCGTGCGCATCGATATTCTGGAAGGTCTTGGTGATCCGGACATCTTGATCCGAATAGGCCAAAACCGTCTTTTCTTGTGTTCGGGAAACTAATTTGAAATCTGCGTTTTCATACCCTTTAATAGCCAAGATGTTGGCCAATGGCATTGCGTGGTGGGTACCAATTGTAACTTTGTGGATTGCCCCGCCCACGTTTGTCAATTCCTCAGACTTTGCGGTGGTTTTATTTTCCCACACCATCTCTTCAAAATTTGATTTTGTGGTTTTTAGCGTGTTTTCGGCCGTGAAACCCACAGAAACAGCTTCTTTTATTGTATCTTCTTTTACTGCAACGATTTTTGACTTTCTTAAAGCCTCGGCCCGCTTGGGCGCAACGAAAAGAGTCTCATAGGTGAATAGTACGGCAACGGATAGGACAATGGCCAGGAGGGTGTTTTTATTCATTTTTACCTTAGGGGATCATACCCGCCTGAAGACAGGGGGGAGCAGCGCAGCAGGCGCCATATGGCTTTACCTGTGCCCTGAATTGGGCCGTATTTGGCAACAGCGTCGATGGCATACTGTGAACACGAGGGATGAAAGCGGCAGCTTTGAAAGGAGAACAGC
>JAYVSG010000105.1:0-14546 GCA_043775535.1 Candidatus Omnitrophota bacterium | reverse complement strand
GAGGAGTTTGCTGAAGTCGGCACGATTGAAAACCTCCGTTGACTCTTTTTCCTGTTTGTCTCCATATTCTGTGGCACCTGCAACCGCCTGAGGCTTTCGGCCGATGGCAAGATGTACACCTGCCTTTTTTCCACCTATGGCACCGACTTGCGCGAACACATTCGCAATGGTGCAGACCAGGATCTTTTAGCTCATTTGATCCGCGTCAACTGGATGAAGCGTGAAGATCGCTATTCCGAATTACGTTCCGAGCGCCGGCAATCTAGAAGTCTTCCTAAGGTTGAGATGTATCATATTGGTGGGTAGTCCGCATTTTTGTATTGATCCGCAGAACAAATTGTGATCATATATAGATCTTGCTGAAGTTCAGTAAATCTTTTGATCATTTTCCCTCACGTTTAGCACCCATTGAGAATAATGTTAAAATAAAGGGGCAGTAATTATGATAAAACCTGAATTAGCCAAAACAGAAGCTATTTTAACTTCGTCGGTTCAGTTTTATGTTCCCAAATACCAGAGAGAGTATGCTTGGGGGAAATCCGAAGCGGTGGAATTATTTGAAGATTTAAAGAATTATGCTGAGGCGGGAGCGGGACAACTTTTTTTAGGAACTCTAATTTTTGATGTTTCACAAGAGAAGCAAGGAAAGATTAAGATTGTAGATGGGCAACAGAGAATTACTACTATATCGCTGTTATTGGTTGCGTGTAAGAGGCTGGCTGACAAGATTAATGAAGCGAAGATAGGAGGTTTAATTCAGGAGAGAATAACCTTTGTTGATCCAACAACGGCTGAATCTAGAGGCGCGCGGTTGATTCCATCCGAATCTATTAGAGCTGTTTTTGATCATATTTCTGAGTCAAAGTGGGATGGAAAATTTCCAGTTAAAATAAATAATAAACAGGTAAAAAGACAGGTGAATAGAATTAAGCCTGTATATGATTATTTTTTCGAACAAATAAGCGGTTTTGATCGGAATCAGTTAAGTAATTTTTTAAAGACTGTGTATGAATCTTATTCTGTCCGTATTGATATTCAAGATGAAAATGAAGCTTTTAGTATATTTGAGAGAACAAATGCAAGGGGTCTCGATCTTGAGGTCTCAGATCTTTTGAAGAACTATTTATTTCAAAGTGGGGTCGAAAGTTTGGAAGAAGAGTGGCGTCAGATAGTAGAGAATTCAGAGGGTACAGTATTGCGGATGCTAAAATATTTTTATGTCTCAAGAAACGGGTATATTATTAAGTCAGAGCTGTACAAGAAAATAAAGATTTACGCTAATGAAGTAGGGGCTACATCTTTGGTCGAAGAGCTATCTAAATTTTCTTCTTTTTATAATGTTATAAGAAATGCGGACAGGAAAGGAATAAGAGAATATTTTGAGAACGTAGGATGTGTTGACATCGCGCGAGATCAAAATAAACATGATGGTATTTATGTATCACTTGAGGGGTTACGTTTATTTAAGATATCACAAACGTATCCCCTAATTTATTCTGCATTAGGATGTTTTGTTAGGAATAATAATGGTGAGGATTCTGAAGAATCAAAGAATTTAGTGAGGCTTTTTACGATATTAGAGAAGTATCATTTTATAAATAACGCAATTTGTGACAGGATTGGTAATGAAGTAGAGAAATTGTATGCTGATTTCTCTGCGAGATTTGCAAAGTCTGATGATTTTGACCGCACCTTAAAAGATCTAATTTTCGGCTTAAAGAACAAGCTCGCTTCTGAAGATGAATTTTGTTCTCGTTTTGTTGATATTTCTTACGCATCTTCAACTATTCCTTTAATCGCTTATATCTTTGATCGGGTTAACAATATTGGTAAGGATCCCGGTCAAAGAATACCTATTTATAATTCGGATCAGAAAATCTCAAGAAAAAATCATAATATTGAACATTTTTATCCTAGAAAAGCATCAGATGGCATGAAGATCGATAGTGAGACAGTTGAAGTCATTGATAATATCGGCAATCTTCTTGTAATTAGTTTCAGAACTAACTCTAAATTAGGCAACTTGGATCCTAAGTTGAAAATAGAAAAATTAAAGAATGATTTATCTGGGGATATTGAGAATCTTTCCTACGTTCAGGAATTTATTCGTAAGTATGAAAAGGAAGCAGTTTCTTGGGATAAGCAAATAATCAATAAAAGAGCGAAAGAAATCGCCGAAGAATCCTACCGTAAGATTTGGAAGATTAGTTAGGATTCCTATGTCCCAATTCATCATCCTAATCCCTCTTCAGGAAATAGCGCTTTATTCTTTGAGAAATTAGACAAAGTTCTGGTCAAGGAGATTAACATTTGAAACCCGCCTCAAGAATCACTAGAATCATTCCTAAGTAAGAAAGGCTCCCCCAGCCCCAGCTAATTCGAACACATCTAACTTATGCTTTCCCCCGAAGCGTGAGCGTTAACCATCCAACAAAGGGGAGAATTATGAAAAAAGAGATCTCGATCCAAGAAAAACATCAGTCTGTTTTTGAATCAATACGCAAGATCAATGAGCATGGCCAGGATTGCTGGTCTTCTCGGCATATAGCTAAGATCCTTGGATATCAGGAATATAGGAATTTCTTGCCTGTTATTGAGAAGGCGAAAGCGGCATGCCTTAATAGTGGACAACGGTTGGAAGACCATTTCGTCCTATTGCACGAGATGGTCCCTATTGGGTCTGGGGCGAATCGTGAAATGCCTGCGTTGGCTTTGTCGCGCTATGCCTGTTATCTAATTGTTCAAAATGCGGATCCTTCCAAATCCATCGTTGCCTTAGGTCAAACCTACTTTGCTGTTCAAACACGCAAACAAGAGTTGATCGAGCAGGCTAATTATGGCGATCTAAAGTCCGAAGATGAAAGACGTTTGTTCTTGCGCAATGAACTTAAGGTCCATAATAAGAACCTAGCTAGCGTTGCCAAGGGAGCTGGCGTTGTAGCACCGCTTGATTATGCGATCTTTCAGGATCATGGGTATAAGGGGCTTTACGGAGGATTGACATCTAAGGACATTCATCGCAGTAGGAATTTAAAGAAGGGACAGCAGATCCTCGACCATATGGGAAGCACCGAGATGGCGGCCAATCTGTTCAGAGCGACTCAGACGGAAGACAAATTACGGCGAGATGGCGTTAAAGATAAGACCACAGCCAATACGGTCCATTATGAGATCGGCAAGAAGGTGCGCCAGACTATTAAAGATATTGGTGGTGCAATGCCCGAGAATTTATCGGCAGTTGAGAGCATTAAAGCTATTGAAAAGAAGCAAGGTAAGCTTTTGAAGCAGAAAAAGAAGTCCTAATGCCTCCAGTCCTCATCTTAATTCCCCCCTCAGAAGGCAAATCCGCCCAAGGCCATTCCAAGCCTTTAGGCATACTCAACGAGCATGCGCAGCAGGTTTATGACCGCTTAATGGCCAATAGGGACGATCAATCCTGGTTCTACGGGGTTAAGGGTAATGTGCTTGAGGCGGCTCGGGAGGCCAATAAGAATGTCCTGACCGCGCCGACCCTGCCGGCCATCGAGCGTTACAGCGGCGTTGTATACAATGGGATCGCCTACGCGTCCATGTCCGACAAAGGCAAAGAGTTCCTGAATGCCCATGTGCGCATTATTAGCGCTTTATTTGGCCTCTTGGCGCCCGGTGACCTCATCCCTGATTATAAGCTCAAGATCGAACGGTTGGATACGGCTGATCATTGGCGGCCCATCATAAGCAGGCAGCTTAAGGGTTGCTTTGTGATCGATCTCTTGCCCGTGGCCCATGAGAGGGCGCTGACATATATGCAGGGTGTTAAGGTGGGTTTTGTTGTGCGCAAGGACGGCAAGGTTTTGCCGGCCGGCCATCAGGGAAAACTCATCAAAGGCAAATTCGTGCGTTGGCTCTGTGAGAACCAGGTAACGGAGCCTAAGGATTTCTACGGATTTAAAGAGGACGGATACAAATTCAACGGATGTGATTTTACAAAAGGGTAGCAGGCTACCCGAAGAATCAGTATAATTACTTTAATCAAGCAAGGCTTCCCCAGCCGTAATTTGCTTGGCATCGCAGTGCAAATCCCCCGTGCGTTAATCGATTAACTTTTATTTTCAAGGGGGTAATCTCAATGGTTAAGAGATCGGTAGGCGTGACATCGGTTGAAGTGATTCAGGGCAAGATCCTGATCGTTCGTGGACAAAGAGTTATGCTGGACCGAGATTTGGCCGAGCTATACGGAGTGACGACCGGCAGGCTTAATGAGCAGGTTAAGAGGAATATAAGAAGATTCCCGGAAGATTTTATGTTTCGCTTAACGTCAAATGAAATGAATAATTGGATGTCGCAAATTGCGATATCCAATAAAGAGGGTATTTGAAGCGATCAAGCGTCTGTTGCAGGAAAAGGAAGAGCCGGTAAAACCAAAATTACCTTATGGATTTCAGCCTACCAAAAACCTTGTTCATTCGAAACGGAGGAGTTGAACTTCCCCACAAAACGCACTTCGCGATTTAAGCAGAAATTGAATTTGTCATTCACGAGAGTGATCATCTTGAGCTGAAGGTCGTGCACGTCCTGGGCCTTGCAGCCTGGGCCTTTCACGATGATATTGGCGTGTTTATCGAAGATTTGGGCGCCGCCGCTTCGGAGGTCCTTACCGCCGGCCTGTTCGAGGAACCATCCGGCCGCCTGGCGTTTCTCGGCTTTTGAGGTGGCTTCCACGTTCCTGAAGAAACTTCCCGCACAGGGATGGGTTGAAAGATTAGGGTGCTTGTCCGCGCGCATACGTAGGATCTCGGCGCGTTCCTGGGCCAGTGTGATAGGGTCACCGCTTTTAAGGCCAAAGGTGACCTCGACAACGATCTCATCTGTTTCTTTAATTTTTGAATTGCGGTAGGTGAATTCAAAATAGTCCGGACCGACCGACTTGGGGTTGCCTTGCTTGTCCAGGATGACCGCAGATTTAAGGACATCACCGACCTGTTTGCCCCACGCACCGGCATTGCCCACGACCGCGCCGCCAACCGTGCCCGGTATGCCGGAGGTATAGACAAATCCTTCCAAACCTTCCTCGACCGTAAATAGGGCCAAAGCATCCAATTCCGTGCTGCCCGAGACCGTCACATCATCGCCGTGCCGCTCGATCAAAGGTGTGTCGGACATATAGCGGATCACCGTCACATCCAATCCATGATCGGAAACGACCAGGTTAGAGCCGCCGCCGATCAGGATGAAAGGTGACGTTGCTTTAACAAGTCTTTGTACTGTTTCAGTCAAGTCCTGAGGTGTGGCGCATTCGATGAGTTCACGGCAAGGGCCGCCCAGGCGAAAGGTGGTGTAATTCTCGAGACGTGCGTTGGGGATGATCTTAGGCACTGGCATTGCCTTTAAGATAGGAATTGACCGCGGAAACACCATAATTGACCGACATGGCCTTGATGCCCTGGGACTGCAGGATCTCGGCAATGTGATGGCTGCGGCCGCCCTTGGCGCAGAAGATCAGGTAATTGTCATTGGTGTTAAAGAAGCTCATGTTGGACGGGAACTGGGACATGGGCACATGCGGGCATTCCGCGATCGAAGGGGAGTGGAACAGTTCATCCTCTTCGCGAATGTCGACGAAGACATAATTTTTGATCTCTTTGGGGGAAATGGTGCTGATGTCAATGTCGATGTCGTTCATGATCTCCCCAGAGTTAAGGTTTCTTTGCCATGGATCCATTTGGAACTGCCATCGGTGAATTGTTCTTTTTTCCAGATGAGCAGGCGCTTCTTGGTTTCTTCGATGATGTAGCGGCAGCCCTGAAAGGCCGCGTCCCGATGACCGGACCAGGCTGCGATCCAGACCGCGCTCTCACCGACCTCAACCTTGCCGGTGCGTTGGATGCATATGGCATTGGTCAGGGAGAATTGGTCCATGGCTTCTGCAAGGATCTTTGAACCTTCGGTATTGCAGGCCGGGACATCGGCAAAATACGTCAGGCCGCTGACCGTCAGCCCGTCGTGCACATCTGCCCGCACAACACCTTCAAAGTTCACCAAGGCCCCGTTCAAATGGTCGGCAAAGCTGTTGCGCGCCAAGGTTACGTCGATAGGGGATTCTTGCAGAATGAACATCAGTAGGTGACCTTCACAATGCCGCTTTTAAGCACGCACTGGCAGCCCAGGCGGTGATTGCGGTCTTGGCCCAATTCCAGTTCTTCCCTGTTGAGCTCACCGAGATTCTCTGCGCCTTCAAGGATCTCTATCTGGCAGGTTGCACATACGCCGGAGTTGCAGCTAAAAGGAATGCCCGCGGTTTCACAGGCCTGAGCCACCTGTGTGCCGTCCGCAACTTCGTATTCGATATTATCAATGATGATCTTGCCCATGTTATCCTCGTCATTCCCGCGAAAGCGGGAATCCAGACCCCCGATTAAAACATTCGGGGGTGACAGTGTGGCTACTCTTTAAACTGCAACACTGGGAACACTATGTTTTTCTCCGGATTCGGGAATTCGTGTACGACCGCATCGGTTCCGGCGGTCTTGATCTTGGCAATGATCTCATCCACTAAATGGCGGGGGACAGAGGCGCCCGAGCTTAAACCGACCTTCCTTTTGCCTTTTAAGATAGAGCAGTCCAGTTCGGCTGCGGTGTCGATGATATAACTGGGCACGCCCAGGAGTTCGCCGGTTTCCCGCAGGCGGTTGCTGTTGGAAGAATGCGGCGAGCCGCAGATGATGATCACATCGCAGAAGGCGGCCAGTTCCTTAACCGCGTCTTGGCGGTTCTGTGTGGCATAACAAATGTCCGAGCGCAGGGGGGCGATGAGGTTGGGATATTTTATTTTTAGCTTTTCAATAATACCCTTCGTCTCATCGACGGAAAGGGTGGTCTGGGTGATGTAGGCAACGCTTTTCCCCGGGGCAATGTTGAGTTTTTCAACGTCTTTTTCATTCTCTACAATATGGAGGAGTTCAGGATGGACATAACCTGCAGTACCGATCAATTCCTGGTGGCCCAGATGTCCGATCAGGACCGTCTCGATTTGCTGGCCGGAATATTTGACCGCTTCTTTATGCACCTTTGTAACCAGCGGGCAGGTGGCATCAACATATTTAAGTTTGCGGGCCTTGGCCTCCGGGATGATCTCAGGGGGGATGCCATGGGCACTGAAAATGATGCGGGAGCCTTCCGGCACTTCCTTCAAGGTTTCGACAAAGACCACGCCGCGCCCCTTCATGTCATTGACAACAGAGGTGTTGTGCACAATGTCGTGGTAAACATACAGGGGGGTGCCATAGGTGCGCAAGGCCAGCTCGACAATGTCGATGGCACTCGCCACACCGGCGCAAAAACCTTGGGTTTTGGCTAAGAAGATTTCCATGGTTGCTTTTGGGACGTCTGTTGATATAATACGGCGTCAATTATAACATTTTTGCCTAACGTGTAAATCCAAATTATGCCTCCGATATCCCGTCGAAAGACACCAACTGTTGTCATTGGCAATCTGCTTCTGGGCAGCGCCTATCCGGTGCGCGTTCAGTCCATGACCGACACGCCGACAGCCAATGTCGAAGCCACCTTAAAACAAACCCTGGAATTGATCGCGGCCGGCTCTGAGATGGTCCGCTGGACCGTCAACGACCATGATGCGGCCAAGGGTGCGGCGGAAGCGATCAAACTCTTGCGCGCCCAAGGCATCAAGACTCCTATTATCGGGGATTTTCACTTCAACGGCCACACGCTCCTGACCAAGAACCCTGAAACCGCCCAGTTGCTCGATAAATACCGCATCAATCCTGGCAATGTGGGCAAGGGACGTCTGCATGATGACAATTTTGCCCAGATCGTGAAGATCGCGGTCGACAATGGCAAGGCTGTGCGCATCGGTGTCAATTGGGGTTCGCTCGACCAGGAATTATTGACCGAATGCATGGATGCCAATGCCAGATCAGCCACGCCTAAGGATTTTAGCGATGTGACCCAGGAAGCCATGGTGCAGAGTGCGCTGCGTTCTGCCGAATATGCATTGAAGTTGGGATTGCCTAAAGAGAAATTGGTCTTAAGCGTCAAGATGTCGGTGCTGCAGGACATGGTCGCTGTATACCAGCGCCTGGCCAGGGAATGTGATTTTGCGCTCCATCTGGGATTGACCGAAGCCGGTGCAGACATGAAGGGGGCGGTATCGAGCGCTTCCGCCTTGTCCATCTTATTGCAGCAAGGCATCGGTGATACCATCCGCGTCTCCCTGACCCCGGAGCCTAATGTCACCCGCGCCAAGGAGGTTGAGGTCTGCAAGGAGATCCTGCAGTCCATGGGCTTCCGTTATTTCGCCCCGTCGGTGACCAGTTGCCCGGGCTGCGGCCGCACCTCGTCCAATTATTTTCAATACTTGGCCCAGGACATCAACGGCCACATCAAGCTTAAAATGCCATTGTGGAAGAACCAATATCCCGGGGTCGAGCAGATGAAGATCGCGGTGATGGGCTGTGTTGTCAATGGTCCCGGTGAAAGCCGCCATGCCAATATCGGCATCAGCCTGCCTGGCGCCTCCGAAAGTCCTATTGCGCCGGTCTATGTTGACGGCAAGGAATTCAAGACGCTCAAAGGCGACCACATCAAGGAAGAATTCATCGCCATACTAGAAGATTATATTCAGGCCAGGTATAAATAAGGAGAGATATGATCAAGAAGATCGCAGCTGTTGTCCTAGGCGCATTTCTGATGACAAGCTTTGCTATTCCCACTGAATCTTTTGCCGCAAAGACCAAACTGCAGCTCAAGGCTTCCAAGAAGATCAAGGATAAGAAGGCCCTTAAACTAAAAAAGTCCAAGAAACTCAAGACCAAGAAGCAGAAGCACAAATAATTCAGGGATCAGAGCGACTTTAAGGCTTCAATGACTTCGGTATTGTGGCCTTCGGGTTTCACCTTCTCGAAGATCCGGGCGATCTTGCCATCTTTACCGACGATGAAGGTTGTCCGTGCCACGCCCATGTATTTCTTCCCATACATGGATTTTTCCACCCAAACACCATACGCTTGCGCGATCGATTTGTCTTCATCCGGGATCAGGGGGAAGGGGAGGTCGAATTTAGCGGTGAATTTATCGTGGGATTTGGCTGAATCCGGGCTTATGCCGAAAAGGACGCCCAGTTTCGAGATATCTTTATAACTGTCCCGAAAACCGCAGGCCTGCACTGTACAGCCCGGTGTATCATCCTTCGGGTAGAAGTAGAGGACGATGTTCCGGCCTTTATTTTCTTTGAGACCCGGAAAATCCGGGGCCTTCACGCCTTCATTAATCATATGTGCTCCAGGCTTTATTTTTATAGACTTCCTTAACACGTTTCTCCGCCGGAAGACCATCTTCCAATGGCCAGGCCGTGGCTTCCAGCTTATTGCCATCGATATCGTAGAAATAGAGCGACCAGCTTTTCGGGCGCTTCTTGGCGTACTCGATCTTGACGTTGTTCTTTTCCAAATGTTCGATCATAGGCACGAAATCATTGGAATGGATGCGGAATGAAAAGTGGTTGGCTCCCAAACCTTCATGGGAGAAGGGATGGTCCTTGGTCAGGTCGGTGGCTTGGATGATCCCTAACAGTGACGGTCCGCAATCCAAGAAATATTCAATTCCCGCATTGGACGGCTCGCGTTCCGTGATCTTAAGTCCGATCACTTCCGTATAGAATTTGACCGTTTTATCCAGGTCGCGCACGTTGAAGGCAACATGGTCGATGCCCTGTATCTTGATCATTGCAGTCTCCATTGTCATTCCCGCGGAAGCGGGAATCTATTTTCTATCTTACGTTTTGAAAAGGTCACATATTCGGTATATCCGGCCGCCTTGGCCAGTTCGACCGCTTCTTTGAAATTTTTTCCCACATCCTGCGGGGTATGGGAATCGGAACCAAAGGTCAAGGTAACGCCTGCTTCGCTGTATATTTTCAAATAAGCGAGGGCAGGGTACATTTCTTTGACCGGCTTGCGCAGGCCCGACGTATTGATCTCGACCGTAACCCCGGTCTCTTTGAAGACCTTGGCCGTGGCGCGGACCTCATCCGTCATATCCACCGTCGGAAAATTACCGAACTTTTTGGGAAGGTCGCTGTGGCCGATGATGTTAAAGAACCCTGTCCGGGCACTTTGGCGCAACAGTCCGAAGTAATCCTTCCAGACCTGGTTGATGTCTTGGGTTTTCCAGCGTTCAATGGTGGCCGGATCATCAATGGCCCAGCCATTCACATAATGCACGGAGCCGATGATGTAATCGTAGGGATAGGCATCAATGATGGCCTTGGTCTGGGCTTCAAAACCCGGGATAAAGTCGGACTCCAGGGCATATTTGATGGTGATCTTGTCCGCATACCTGGCTTTGACCTCATCAATGAGCTTGTGGTAGAGGGGAAGCTGGCGCATATCCATGGTCACGCCCGGCAGGCGTTCGTGGACCATAGGGGCATGGTCGGAAAAACCCATTTCGCTTAGGCCGATAGAGATGGCATGCTGGACATATTCATCCAAACTACCGATGGCATGGCCGCAAAGGGTGGTGTGCATGTGGTAATCGGAACGGGGAAGCGTCATAAGAAGGTGATTATAGCACACTGCTTGCCCTTGGCAAGGGCATGTGATATGATTGCCGACACCTACGAAAGGGAGTATTTATGAAAGACCAATTCAAGAAGATCATCGAAAGCATCGGCGAAGACCCCAACCGTGAAGGGCTGGTCAAGACCCCGGAACGGGCGGCCAAGGCCTTTGAATTTCTCATGCAGGGGTATAAAAAAGACATCAAGGAAGTGGTCAATGGCGCCATTTTTACCTCCGATAATGAACAAATGGTCATTGTCAAAGATATAGAGATGTATTCCATGTGCGAACACCATCTGCTGCCGTTTTTTGGTCGTGCACATGTCGGTTATATCCCGAACGGCAAGATCATCGGCCTGTCCAAGATCGCCCGTATTGTGGACATGTACGCCCGCCGCCTGCAAGTGCAGGAAAATCTCACCAAGCAGATTGCCGACACCATCATGGAAGTGACCGGTGCGACCGGGGTTGGGGTGGTGATCGAAGCCAAGCATTTGTGTATGATGATGCGCGGGGTGGAGAAGCAGAATTCCCTGATGAAGACGTCCCATCTTTTAGGGGGTTTCCGTGCCCATGATGCCACACGCAAGGAATTCTTAAGCATGGTTTGTCCGACCAGCAGATAATTATGGTAAAGAAGAACAAAGGAACAGCATTAGTCACCGGTGGGGCCAAGCGGCTCGGCCATGCCGCTGCCTTGCATCTGGCAGGGCAGGGCTACAATATTGCCCTCCACTACAATACCTCCAAGCCTGAAGCCATCAAAACAGCCCAGACACTCCATAAAATGGGTGTGCGTTGCGAGCTTTTTGATTGCGATCTGGGGGATGAGGGCGGTGTGTCCAAATTGGTCCCGGATGTGAAGAAGGCCATGCCTGACCTTAACTTGCTCATTAATAGCGCGTCCATTTTTATTCCCAACACATTCGGCGATCAGGACCTCAAGCTGTTCAAGGCACACTGGGACATCAATTTCAAAGCACCCTATATCCTGTCCTGTGCGTTCAGCCGTCTGGTCAAAAAGGGCCAGATCATCAATTTTATCGACACCCACGTGTCCAAATACACTTCTGGCCACGAAGATTACCTGATGACCAAGAAGGCCTTGGGTGAGTTCACCAAGATGTCGGCCGCTTCCTGGGGCCCGCATATCCGGGTCAACGGCATTTCGCCCGGCATGGTCCTGCCGCCGGTCAACCGCCAGGATGACCGCAAGGCGAGGGTGGGCAAGGTGCCTTTGAAAATGCTCGGAAGTCCCCGATATATCGTGCAAGCCCTTCAATATTTGATCGATAATGAATACGTGACCGGCCAGATCATCGCAGTGGATGGCGGGGAACAGTTAATTTAAGAGAGGGAATATGGCAGTCATCCAGATCTGTGACCTTAAACTCCGTACCATCATCGGCATCAATCCTTGGGAACGTGCCAATAAGCAGGAATTGGTCATCAGCATCATGCTTGAATACGATGCCGCCAAGGCTTCCAAGTCAGACAGTCTCAAAGATGCGCTTGATTATGCATCCGTCGCGGCCAAGGTGACCCGGATCGTGGAAACTTCTCGTTACCAGCTGCTGGAAAAGCTGGCGGCCAAGGTTTTAGAAGGTATTATGGCGGACAAGAGGATTTTGGCATCTGCCATCCGGTTGGATAAGCCTTTGGCCATTCCAGGCGCCAAATGCGTGTCTTTTGAGCTCTCAGCATCCCAGTAAAATTTAAAATTTCCCCTTGCTTCAATGGTAATCATTGGTAATATACGCCTATGCAGTTTAAAGATGAAATAGTCATGGTGACAGGGTCAACCCGGGGTATCGGGAAGTCTGTTGCTGAAGCTTTTGCGGCCCAAGGGGCTACGGTGATCATCATCGGCCGTAACGAAGCCCAGGCCAAGGCCGTGGCAGGTGAGATCAAGGCCAAGGGCGGGCAGGCGGACGGCTTCGGATGCGACGTTACCAGCCTTGCCAACGTGCAAGAAACCGTTAATAAAATTCTTGACATTCATAAGCGCATTGATATATTAGTCAACAATGCAGGCATCACCCGTGACAATCTGCTCTTAAGGATTGACGAAAACGACTGGGATGAGGTCATTAAGGTCAACCTGAAGGGCGTTTTTAATGTCACCAAGGTGCTGTGCAAGCCGATGTTGAAGGCCCGCAAGGGTAAGATCATCAGTATCGCATCGGTCATTGGCATCACAGGTAATGCAGGACAGGCCAATTATGCGGCTAGCAAGGCTGGCATCATCGGTTTTTCCAAATCTGTGGCTAAAGAATTGGCTTCGCGCGGGATCACCGCGAATGTGGTGGCCCCTGGTTATATCCGTACGGAAATGACCGACCAGCTACCCGAAGCTGTTAAAGAGAAAGTCCTGGGACAGATCCCTTTAAGTCGTCTCGGTGAAGCAGCGGATGTTGCAGGTGTTTGTTTGTTCCTGGCCTCCAAAGC
Source organism: Candidatus Omnitrophota bacterium (assembly GCA_043775535.1). Classification (GTDB taxonomy): domain Bacteria; phylum Omnitrophota; class Gorgyraeia; order Zapsychrales; family Fredricksoniimonadaceae; genus JACQQW01. The sequence goes on along the minus strand of JAYVSG010000105.1, from coordinate 1,539 downwards.
AGCGGATTACATCACCGGCCAGACGATCGTCGTAGATGGCGGTTTAGTGATTTAAACAGTATAAACAGGAGGCTTAAATGGCAGTAGAAGCTAAAATTAAATCGATCATTGCTGAGCAATTAGGTGTTAAGCCGGAAGAAGTCACCCCTGGTGCGTCGTTCGTGGATGACCTCGGTGCTGATTCCCTGGACACCGTTGAGCTCATTATGGCTTTGGAAGAAGAATTCAGTGTCGAGATCCCTGATGAAGATGCCGAGAAGATGAAGACGGTTGGGGATGCGATCAAATATATCGAAGAAAAAGCCGGCGCCTAAGACCATATTTTTGGCTTTTTCATGTTAAGACCTTGCCCCGACAGCGCGTCGGGGCAAACCTTTATTAGGGGGGTCTCTTAAATGCAGAAAACACGTGTAGTGATCACCGGTATGGGGGTTGTTTCTCCCGTTGGTATCGGTGTGGAGAAGTATTGGAAGTCCCTGCTCGAAGGCAAAAGCGGCATCCGCCGTGTGACGCACTTCGATCCGGCTGCTTTTGACGCCCAGATCAACGGCGACGTCATTGATTACGACCCCGCGAATTATTTCAATTCCAAGGACGCGCGCAATTTGTCGCGCTTTATCCAGTTCGGCGTGGTTGCAGCCAATGAAGCGTTGGCCCAATCCAAGCTCGACGTTAAAGCTTTTGATCCGTTCCGCATCGGTGTCGTGGTCGGTTCCGGCATCGGCAGCATCCAGTCCGCGGAAGAAGAGTACGGCAAGTATTTGGAAAAAGGCCCCGGCCGTATTTCCCCGTTCTTCATCACCCGTATGATCATCAATGAAGTGGCCGGCCAGATCTCGATCAACAGCGGCGCCATGGGCCCGTGCTTTTCGATCGTTACTGCCTGTGCCACGGCCAATAACTGTATCGGTGAAGCCATGCGCATGATCCAGCACGGCGAAGTCGATGCGGTCATCGCCGGCGGTACGGAGAGTGCCACATCCAAGATAGGTTTAGGCGGTTTTGCTGCTTTGAAGGCTTTGTCGAGACGCAATGATGAGCCGGCGCGAGCCAGCCGTCCGTTCGATCTTAACCGTGATGGATTCGTCATGGGTGAGGGAGCGGGGGTGGTCATCCTTGAAAGTTTGGAATTTGCCAAGGCCCGCGGAGCGAACATTGTTGCGGAATTAGCAGGTTACGGCCGTACAGCGGATGCATATCACATCACAGCGCCGCATGAAGAAGGTCTGGGCGCCATCCGTGCCATGGAACTGGCCATCAAGGATGCAGGTGTGGCTCCGTCCGACATCGATTATATCAATGCCCACGGCACCTCGACCAAGTTGAACGATCAGATCGAGACCCTGGCCATCAAGAAAGTCTTGGGCGACCACGCACGCAAGGTCCCTATTTCTTCAACGAAATCCATGACCGGCCATTTATTGGGCGCGGCAGGTGCGATAGAACTTGTTTCCTGTATTATGTCCATCCGCGATGGTGTGGTGCATCCCACCATCAACTTCGAGACCCCGGACCCGCTCTGCGACCTGGATTATGTCC
>JAYVSG010000104.1:0-5944 GCA_043775535.1 Candidatus Omnitrophota bacterium | reverse complement strand
AAGGTATTACTTGTGCGCGAGTTCTTTGGCGCTGGCCGCGGACGTCTCTTCATAATACTTGAGACCGCGTTCAACGAATTGCGCATCGACCTTTTTAGGAACGAAGAAACGACGGCAGAACTCTTCCGCTTTCTTCTGGTCGAATTCACGGCAGCAATAAATATCGACCGTGATGAAATCCTTCGGGGTGAGCGTATGGATGACGATGGAGCTCTCGATCAAGGGCACCCAGCCGGAAAGGCCGGCCTTGTCGGGGAAACGCGTGGCATCGCTTCTGAAAATGGACGGGGGAGCTTGTTTCTCCATGCCGAGGAAACCTACGATCTCGTCGAGGAAATTATAACACAGGGTCAGGTCGTCGCACGCGCCTGGCTTACAGCCGTACAGATCCAACAACATCTCATACCCGAATACCCCTGATTTGCTCATTTTATGTGCCGTCCTTTGTTGTTTTTTAGCCATGGGTGAAAACGCGATTATTATACAAAAAACAGGCGTAAATAAAAGAACTATTTATCAGGGGCCCAAAGTGTTCAACAGGCGCATTTTATAACAAATTTGCATTTTATATGCAAATAATCTAAAATAATCACCTCAATCATGGAGGTAGTCAATGAACATCACCATCAATGGCCAAACCAAGGACATTTCAGGAACCAGCCAGACAGTGGGCAGCCTTGTGGCCCAGTTCTGCAAAGAGAAAAAACACGTTATCGCCGAGCTTAACGGCAGCATCATCCCCTCTTCCGATTGGGACAAGACCGGGATCAAAGAAGCGGACGCCATTGAACTGGTTTCCTTCGTTGGCGGAGGCTAAATGCCCGACCCCCTCATCATCGCCGGCAAAAGCTTCCAAAGCCGTTTCTTCCTGGGTACCGGAAAGTTCCGGAGCAAGAAAGAAATGGGCGATGCCATCGCCTCTTCCGCGACCGAGATCGTCACCGTGGCCCTGCGCCGCATTGACCTTGAGCGCCATGAAGAGAACATTGTCGAATATATCCCCAAACATGTCACGCTGTTGACCAACACTTCCGGCGCACGCAATGCCCAGGAAGCCGTGCGCATCGCACGTCTGGCCAAGGCTTCGGGCTGCGGCAACTGGGTCAAGATCGAGGTCATCAACGACAGCAAGTATTTATTGCCGGACAATGCCGAAACGATCAAAGCGACCGAAATACTGGCCGCAGAAGGATTTGTGGTCCTGCCATATGTGACACCCGACCTCTATGCCGCGCGTGCGCTTGTCAAAGCCGGCGCCGCGACCGTGATGCCGCTCGGTTCCTTTATCGGCAGCAATCAGGGCTTGCGCACCAAGGAATTCATCCAGGTGCTGATCAATGAGATCGATATCCCTATCATAGTCGATGCAGGTATAGGCGCGCCCTCACAGGCGGCGGAAGCCATGGAAATGGGTGCGGCAGCCGTATTGGCCAATACAGCGGTTGCGACCGCGGAGGACCCGGCGCGGCTGGCCCAGGCCTTTGCCATGGCCGTTGAAGCCGGACGCATTGCGTACCTGAGCGGATTGCCCGCCCAACGCTCGATTGCCAGCCCCTCCTCACCCCTCACAGGCTTCCTCTACCAAAAGTAGTGACAGGCACGACTTTTCTATGATCACACTGGAAGAAATCAATATCATCCTCAACGACACCCGGCGCGAAAGCGTGGAGGAGTTGGCGCAAGAGGCGGCGCGGGTGACCCAGCAACAGTTTGGAAGGGCCATCAGTTTATATGCCCCGCTCTACCTTTCGAATTTCTGCTCCAGCCATTGCACCTATTGCGGCTTTCACAGCCAGAACAAGATCGCGCGCATCAAATTGACCCCGGAACAATACCGCAAGGAAATGCAGGTCATTCATGGGCAGGGCATCCGCAACATCCTGCTTTTGACCGGTGAGTCCTACAAACATACGCCGGTCGAATATTTAAAAGAAGCGGCACAGATCGCCGGGGAATATTTCCAGGGCATTGCCTTAGAAGTGCATCCCATGCAGGTCGATGAATACAAGGAACTTTTCGCCGCCGGAGTGGACGGCATCACGGTCTATCAGGAAACCTATGACCGCGCGCGTTATGCCGAGGTGCATTTGTCGGGATATAAGAAGGATTATGATTTCCGCCGCGACACCCCCCGCCGTGCCGCTGAGGCTGGCATGCGCCAGATCTCCATGGGAATATTATTAGGATTGGCGGGAGACCTGGGCCAAGACCTGCTCGAACTGTATACGCATCTGCGCGAGATGGAAAAAGCCTATCCCGGCGTCGAATACGCCCTCTCCTTCCCGCGCCTGCGCACCATCAAGAACGCTGAGTTCGCCCGCTGTGACATCGATGATATCACCTATACCAAGATCCTGGCTTTAACGCGCATCCTTTTCCCACGCGTGGGCATCAATCTGTCCACCCGTGAGGAACCGCATCTGCGCGACCACTTCCTCGAGATCGCCATCACCCGCATGTCCGCCGGCTCCAATACATCGGTGGGCGGATATTCCTTGGTGGCTGAGGATAAGCAAGACCCTCAATTCGACATCAAGGATGAACGTACGGTCGCAGAAGTCATAGCCCTGCTCAAATCTAAAAACTTCGATCCCGTCTTCACTGACTGGCGCAGGATAGAGAACTCCCGATGAATGTCCTCGAACAAGGCCTTTTAAAATATCTTAAACCTGAACAGCTTACGCTGATCCAATCGAAGAAGATCGGCATCGGCGGGGCTGGTGGACTGGGATCGAATTGTGCCATGATGCTGGTGCGCACGGGGTTCAAGCACCTGGAGATCATCGACCAGGATGTTATCGATGCGTCCAACCTTAACCGCCAGCAATTCTTTGCGAACGAAGTGGGTTTGCCTAAGGTCGACGTGACAAAGAAACGCCTGCTTGATATCAACCCGGACGCGAACATCATCATCCACAAAAAGCAGTGGAACGAAGCTAATGGCGATGAGTTCTTCAAAGGCTTTGATTTTATTGTGGAGGCTTTCGATGTGGCCGACTGGAAATTCCGCTTCGTGCAGTTCTATCAGCCCAAATTCCCCGTGGTGGTGAGCGGTGTCGGCATGGCAGGGTTGGTCGAGAAGAAACCCATGAGCATCAAGAAGGTCGGTAACGTGTATTTCTGCGGCGACCGCAGCACCAATTCCCATGAAGGCCACCCCCCCATGGCCCCCCGCGTCACCCAATGTGCCGGCATGATGGCCGAAGTCGTCCTCGATCTCACTCTCGGTATCAAATAATAAAATAGGGGACGGAGCCCTATTTCCAATAACGGAATATTCTGAAAATAGGGCTCCGTCCCCTATTTTTTTAGCTTCTGTATTCGGCAAAAAGGTCGGTTGAGAGGTAGCGTTCGCCGGTGGATGGGGCGAAGGTTACGATCAACTTGCCTTTGTTCTCCGGACGGGCCGCGACCTTGAGCGCCGCCGCAACATTCGCGCCGGAAGAAATGCCGCACAAGATCCCCTCTTCCTTGATCAGGCGCTTGGCCATGGCAAAAGCTTCATCGCTCGTGACCTGCACGACTTCATCAATCAGCTTCATATCCACGATGCTCGGGATAAAACCAGCTGCCAACCCCTGGATCTTGTGGGGGCCGGGTGCGCCGCCGGAAAGGACCGGCGAGGTGGTGGGCTCGACCGCGATGGCCTTGAATTTAGGGTTACGCTGTTTGATGACCTGTGAAATACCTGTGATGGTGCCTCCGGTACCGACACCGGCGACAAGAATATCAACCTTACCGTCCGTGTCGCGCCAGATCTCTTCGGCGGTCGTCAGGCGGTGGATCTCGACGTTCGCCTGGTTGTCAAATTGCTGGGGCATGAAATATTTATTGGTGTCCGAATCATGCAGCTCCTTGGCCTTCTTGATGGCGCCCTTCATTCCTTCGCTACCCGGGGTCAGGATCAATTCAGCGCCGAGCGCCTTGAGCAAGGCACGGCGTTCCAGACTCATCGTCTCCGGCATGGTCAGGAGCAATTTATACCCTTTGACCGCGCAAACAAAGGCGAGCGCGATGCCGGTGTTCCCGGACGTGGGCTCAACGATGACGGTGTCGGCCTTGATCTTGCCGGCCTTCTCGGCGGCGCGGATCATGTTAAAACCGATGCGATCCTTGACGGAAGACAAAGGATTAAAAAATTCCAGCTTGAGGACCACGGTGGCTCCCACGTCCTTGCTGACCTTGTTGAGCTTGACCAAAGGTGTGTTGCCGATCAATTCCGTGATGTCATTTGCGATCTTCATTGGGTTTTCTCCATCTTGTGTTTTTTAAGGTAGACCATCAAAAGCGTGATCGCCGCCGGGGTCATGCCGGAGATGCGGTTGGCTTGGCCCAGCGTGGCGGGGTTGAAGCGTTTCATCTTCTCCTGCAATTCCTTGGACAATCCCGGCACAGCCGTATAGTCAAAGCCTTCCGGCAGGCGGATGTATTCAATGTGCTTGAACTTCTCGATCTCTTGGCGTTGACGCTGGATGAAGCCTTCGTACTTGATCTCATACTCGACCTGATTGATCACCGCGCGCGGGAAATTCTTTAAATTCCCGTCGTACGGAGCGATGTCCTCGTAGCTGACTTCCGGCCGCTTCAAAAGATCATACAAGCTCTTGCCCTGGTGGCGGCACTGGCGCAGATGCTCGACCTCACGGCCGATGGCCTCATATTTCTCAACCACCTTGTTATAGTCCGCCTCAGGCAACAGACCAAGATCATACCCATACTTGGATAAACGCTTGTCCGCATTGTCCTCACGCACGAGCAAACGGTACTCGACGCGGGAGGTGAACATGCGGTAGGGCTCTTCTGTTCCCTTGGTCGTAAGATCGTCGATCAACACGCCTATATAGGATTCATGGCGGCCCAACACGAAAGGCGCCTGTTCCTTGGCCTGCAAGCCCGCATTGATGCCTGCGACCAAACCCTGCGCACCCGCTTCTTCATAGCCGGTCGTCCCGTTGATCTGTCCGGCGAGGAACAAGCCCTTCACCTTCTTGGTTTCAAGAGTAAGTTTCAATTCCGTTGCAGGAACAACGCCATGCTCAATGGAATACCCAGGACGGACAATGACGGCGCGCTCAAGGCCGGGAATGGAACGCACAAATCGCTCCTGCACATCGGCAGGCAAACCCGTCGAGATACCGTTTGGATAATACTCGTTGGTGTCCAGACCTTCTGGTTCCAGGAACACATGGTGCGTGCCCTTGTCGGCGAATTTCTTTAATTTGTCCTCGATGGACGGGCAATAGCGGACACCCGTGGCCTTGATCTGGCCGGAATACATGGGCGATAAATGGAAATTCTCCCGGATGATGGCGTGGGTCTCTTCGGTCGTGCGTGTGATGTGGCACGGCAGTAATTTTTGTTCTTTGGGAATGAATGGTGTACGGAATGAGAACGGTACCGGAGGATCGTCCGAATGCTGGGCTTCCATTCCGGTAAAATCAATGGTGCGTCCGTCCAAACGCGGCGGAGTGCCGGTCTTGAACATCAGGACTTCCAGGCCAAGGTCACGGATGGAATCCGCCAAACGGTTGGAGGCAACTTCCCCCACACGTCCGCCGGGCGTGATACTTGTCCCCACATGCATGCGGCCATTCAGGAAGGTCCCTGTCGTAATGACAACGGTCCGTGCTTCAATGGTCAAACCGCTGCCAGTTTTGATACCTTTAATAACGCCGCTAACAACCAGAAGATCGCTGACCTTGTCTTCGATCACGGTCAAATTCGGCTGGTTCAGGACAACTCCCTGCATGTATGCACGGTATTGTTTGCGGTCACTCTGGCAGCGCGAGGAACGCACCGCCTGGCCCTTGGAAGCGTTCAATTGGCGGAACTGGATACCTGTGCGGTCGGCGGCAAGGCCCATTTCCCCGCCCAAGGCGTCTATCTCCTTGACCAGCTGGCCCTTGCCCACCCCGCCAATGGCAGGGTTGCAGCTCATCTGGCC
>JAYVSG010000103.1:0-3272 GCA_043775535.1 Candidatus Omnitrophota bacterium | reverse complement strand
CTGGGCAAAATTCCTTAATATTTGAAGACCGACCGTCTGGCTTTTCTCCGGGTGGAACTGCACGCCCCAGACATTGCCCTTGGCCACGGCGGAAACATAGTCCACGCCATAATTGGTTGTCGCGGCAGCGATGGACGCATCCGCGGGTTTAATAAAATAAGAGTGGCAGAAATATACATCAGCGCCATTGCTTGTGCCGGCAAAAAGCTTTGTGCCCGCGGCCTGAACCTTCAGCTGATTCCATCCCATGTGCGGGACCTTGCCTACGGTGAATTTCTCGACCGTACCGGGGATAATGTTCAATCCTTGCGCAAAACCACCCTCGCTGCTCTTCTCAAAAAGCAATTGCAAGCCAAGGCAGATCCCCAAGAAAGGCTTTCCCTCACGAACGACCCGGCGGATGCTGTCGGCCAACCCAAGTTCCTGCAATTTCTGCATGGCGGGGGCCATAGCCCCGACGCCCGGAAGCACAACCTTGTCCGCTTTCAGGATGTCCGCAGGCGTATGCGTAACGATCGCCTCGGCACCGACCTTCTCAAAGGCCTTCTGCACGCTGCGTAGATTACCCATTCCATAGTCGATGATTGCTATCATGTATGTTGATGGCTGTCGGCATTGTTTGCGACACGGAACATTTTTGCCGTTTGCTGCGGTTTACGGGTCGAATGTTTCATAGAATATTCTTTATATGAACATTCTCTCCGTAAATCCTTGCAAACATTTGGCAAAAAGTTCCTGATTGTGTCACAAACAATGCCGACAGCCATCTCCTAATCTATAATACCTTTAGTAGACGGCACAGCCCCTTCACGGCGGGGATCAACAGTTGTGGCGATGTCCAATGCTAAACCCAGGGACTTGAACATGGTCTCCAAATTGGTGTGCAGGTCATCGCTCGGATTCTGGATGGTAAAGCTCAAAGTTGCCCCCATCATGTGGGCAAAGCTTTCCATGAAGTGTTCAAAGTGGGAGAACTCATAGCCTTCCGTCCCTTTTTGGGCAGGCATGGCACCGCCGCCCTCGACATTGAACTTGAAGAAACCGCGGCCGGAAATGTCAATGACGCACCGGCCAACCGTCCCTTCCATTGGAGCGAACGCAGAACCAAAACGTTTGATGCCGGCCTTTTCCTCACCAAGGGCTTTCTTAAAAGACTTGCCCAGGGCGATGCCAATATCTTCGTTGGTGTGGTGGATATCAATGTGCGTATCCCCGGTGACGCTCAATTCCACGTCGAAATAGCCGTGAAAGACAAAAAGTTCAAGCATGTGATCAAGGAAACCGATCGGCGTCTTGATCTTGCTTACACCCTTCCCGTCAACATTCAAGGACACCTTGATCTGTGTCTCCTTGGATTTACGTTCGAAATCGGCTTTACGTTGTGTCATTACTTGAACCTCACGTTGACTGAATCTGCGTGTTTAGTTAAACCTTCCAGATTGGCCACTTTTTCCAGCGGCTCCCTTACTTTTTCCAGCGCACGTTTTGAATAGGAAATGACGTGGCTGCTTTTGACAAAACTTGAAACGCTCAGGCCCGAAAAGAATCTCGCCGTGCCCATGGTGGGCAGGACGTGGCTGGGGCCTGCGGCATAATCACCCAGCGCCGTCGGACTATAAGGGCCGAGGAAGATGGCGCCTGCGTGCCTTACCTGCTTGGCCACGGTGTGCGCATTGTTAGTGACGATCTGCAAATGTTCGGGAGCGATCTTGTTGGCGATATGGACCGCCTCATCCGTATTCTTGCACAGGATGCAATAGCCATTGGCCACGCGATCCTTGACCTGACGGATCAGCTGCTTGGAGGTCGACAATAAAATAGAAATTCCCCCGACGTGCTCCATTTGCGCTTCCAGGTCAGCGATGACGAATTCAGGATTGCTGTAGCGGTTAGCAATGACCACCAGTTCCGTGGGACCGGCCAGCATGTCGATGTCGACATAGCCGAACAATTGGCGCTTCGCTTCGGTAACATACATATTTCCGGGGCCGACGATCTTGTCAACCTTAGGGATGGTCTTGGTGCCAAGCGCCAGGGCTGCAATGGCCTGCGCTCCGCCGCCCTTGTAGATCTCATTGACCTTCAAAAGATTGGCCACCGCTAGGATGTACGGGTTGACGTTCCCGTTCTTGTCCGGCGGGGTTACGATGACGACGCGCTTGACGCCGGCGATGATGGCCGGAACAGCGGTCATGTAAACGGAAGAAACCAAGGGCGCAGTTCCGGCAGGGATATAGATACCCACGGAATCAAGCGGCCTGATCTCTTCTTTAAGCAGGACCCCATCCTTGTTCTTTACCTTACAAGGCTTGGGCACCTGTTTCTTATAGTAGCTGGAGACATTATTGATGATGGTCTTCAAGTGGCCGACGAATTCCGGCGTGATGTTCTGGTAGGCCGCGCTGATCTCACCTTCCGCCACACGCAATTGGCGGGCGGTCAGCTTCACCCCGTCAAAACGGCGGGTGTATTTGATGAGGGCATCGTCCCCGTTGGCACGCACATCATCGATGATGGAACGCACCTTCTCCTCGACCGTCTTCTTGCGCAGGCTCAGGTGGCGGTTATAGATCTTCTCGATGCTCAATCCGGTTTGTTTGATCAGTTTCATAATTGTGCCAGTACGATTTCCTTGGTCTTGGCCACAGCCGCCTCGACCAGTTCCGGTTGTTTGCCGCCGGCCTGGGCCATGTTAGGCTTGCCGCCGCCGCTGCCGCCCATGAGGATCGCTGCCTGGGACACCAGCTCATTGGCCTTGATGCCGCGGGTGACCAGGTCCTCGGTCACCGACACCAGCAAGGATGCCGTACCCAGGGACCTTGCCCCAAGAATGACCACTGCGGAAGGCAGTTTCTGTTTGAATATATCTGAAAGTTTACGCAAGGAGCCCATATCCACGTCGGTCAATACATGGGTCACGACCTTGGTGTTCTTGGTCTCGGCTGCCTCGGTGATCATCTGGTCCACAGAAGACTTGATCAGCTCAAAGCGCTCTTCCTGCTTTTTCTTTTCTTCTTCCTTCAATCCCTGGCTCTGTTCTACTGCTGCCTGCTGGGCTTGTTTTTGTTTCAAGAATGCATCAACCGCTGCCTTACCGGTCACGGCTTCCAGACGGCGGATGCCCTGGGCCACAGAACCTTCCGAAACGATCTTGATCGCCTCGATCTGTGCGGTCGAATCCACATGCGTTCCCCCACAGAATTCCATGGAGTAATCTCCGGCTGAAACGACCCTGACCGTGGCGCCATATTTCTCCGCAAAGAAGGCCAAGG
>JAYVSG010000102.1:0-10147 GCA_043775535.1 Candidatus Omnitrophota bacterium | reverse complement strand
TGCCCGCAGGCTGGCGCGTGAATTCAATCCCAATGCCGCCGGCCCCCAGATGGTGCATGTTGCCACCGACGGAGAGACATATGGGCATCACCATAAATTTGGCGACATGGCCCTGGCCTATACGCTGCAGTACTTAGAGACGCAGCAATTGGCGCAGTTGACGGTATACGGTGAATTCCTGGCGAAATTCCCGGTCACCCACGATGTTGAGATCAATGAGAATTCTTCATGGAGCTGTGCCCATGGCGTTGAGCGCTGGCGTTCCAATTGCGGCTGTTCGACCGGCGGCGGTCCAGGCTGGAACCAGTCATGGCGCGCCCCTTTGCGTGAGGCATTGGACTGGCTGCGTGACCAGATGGCGCCTGTTTATGAAAAGCAAATGGCCGCTTTTACCCCTGACCCCTGGGCCTTGCGCGACACTTATATCGAATTGGTGCTCGACTCCGGGCGGAACAATTTGGAACATTTCTTAAAGACACGGATCGCGAAAGAATTGAACGCACAGGAAAAGACCGAGGTCTTGAAATTGTTGGGCATGCAGTTCAATGCGCTGTTGATGTACACATCCTGCGGCTGGTTCTTCAATGATATCTCCGGCCTTGAGACCGTGCAGATCCTGCAGTATGCGGCCCGGGCGATGCAATTGACCAAGGAAGCGGCAGGGCATGATTTTGAAGAAGGCTTCCTGGCCATCCTGGAGAGGGCGGTGAGCAATGTGCCTGAATGCAAGAACGGGGCCCATGTCTACCGCCAATGGGTGAATCCGTCGGTGGTTGACTTGCCGCGCGTAGGGGCCCATTACGCGGTGACGTCCCTGTTCGAGGATTACCCTGAAACCGCCCAGATGTACTCTTATACAGTACACAGGGACAAATATATCCTGCGTGAGGCCGGGCGCCTAAAACTTGCCGTGGGCACCGCACGGGTCTCGTCCAACATCACCTTGGAGCAGGCAGACATCCAATTTGCGGTACTTCACTTGGGCGACCATAATTTCATCGGGGGAGTGGACTATTTGAAGCCTGAGGACTTTGCTCCCATGCAGGCGCGCCTTTTTGCCGCCTTTGCCCAGAGCAATATCCCGGAGGTCATCGGCCAGATCAACCGTTCGTTCGGCCCGCGCAATTATTCCTTATGGCATTTGTTCAAGAAGGAACAGCAGAGCATATTGAACCAGGTGCTGGGCTCGACGATGAATGATATCGAGACCAGTTTCCGGCAGATCTATGAGCACCATTATCCGCTCATGCAGATCAAGAACGAGATGCGCCTGCCGCTGCCGCGCATGCTGATCACCGTGGTCGAGTTCATCCTCAACCGCGACCTGTCCGTGCTTTTGGAAGAGGACGATATTGACGTGGAGCGCCTTCGCCTGATCGTCGAGGAAATGAAGCGTTGGTCCTTCAAGCGTGACCAGGCCAATTTTGCCTTCCTGGCCAGCCAACGCCTCAGCGCATTCATGGTTCGATTGAATGAACATCCCGATGATGTCGTGTTGATGGAAAAGATCGCTGCCTGCCTGGAACTCCTGGCCCAGCTGGACCTGGAGCTGGACCTTTGGAAGGCACAGAATATTTATTTTGTCATGGGGCGGACGGTCCACCCTGATATCCTTGCGCAGGCGGGTAATGATGCCTTGGCCCGCCGCTGGATAACGGCCTTTGGCCGTTTGGGGGATGTCTTGAAAGTCGCTGTACCCGTGCCGTCGTCCTTGGCCAACCGTTGAGCGGAACACTTATGAACAAGCGTGCCAGTGGCATATTGCTGCACATCACATCCTTGCCATCCCCCTATGGCATCGGGGACCTGGGGCCGCACGCCTATGCCATGGCGGATTGCTTAAGGTCGTGGGGCCAGAAATACTGGCAGATCCTGCCCATCAATCCCACCGACGGGATCAATGGCCATTCTCCCTACAGCTGTTTTTCAGCCTTCGCAGGCAATCCGCTTTTGGTGAGCCCCCAGCTCATGGTCATCGACGATCTCTTGACCCCCCGGGAGGTGCTGTCCGGACCGTCATTCAAGAACGATGCGGTGGACCATGCCAGGGTCGAGGAGTTCAAGGAAAGATTATTCGATAAGGCTTTTGCCCGTTGGCACCGTTCCAAGGATCAGGGCGATTACAGTGAATTCTACAATATGCACCGTTCCTGGCTGGATGATTATGCCTGTTTTACGGTTGCAAAGAAGATTTTCAAAGGGAAAAGTTGGAATGAATGGCCCATCGGCCTGCGCCACCGCAATTTTAAAGCCCTGGTCAAATTCACCAGGGAGCATTCCAGGGACATTGAGCGTGCCAAATTCATCCAGTATGTATTTTTCGGGCAGTGGAGGCGTTTTAAGCAGTACGCCAACAGCCGCGGACTGCAGATCATCGGGGACATTCCCATCTATGTCAATTATGATAGCGTCGAGGTTTGGTGCCATCCCAAGTTCTTTAAACTGGATGATGCCGGCCGCATGAAATTCGTCAGCGGCTGCCCGCCGGATTATTTTTCCAAGACAGGCCAGCGTTGGGGTAACCCGGTTTATGATTGGGCCGCGCTCAAGAAGGACAAGTACCGCTGGTGGGCCGATCGCATTGAACATAACCTGAAGCTGTTCGATCACCTGCGCATCGACCATTTTCGCGGCTTCCTTTCGTTCTGGCAGATCCCGGCCCATGAGAAATTCGCCGTTTTTGGCCGCTGGGTCAAGGGTCCCGGGGAAGATTTTTTTAAAGTGCTGCGCAGCCGGTTCGATGCCCTCCCGATCATCGCGGAAGACCTGGGTGAGATCACGCCGGACGTTCCGGCCCTCATGCGTAAGTTCAAATTTCCGGGCATGCGTGTCTTGCTGTTCGGTTTTGGTGGCGATGCAAAGACCAATCCTCATGCCCCTGCTAATTATCCCGTGCATTCGGTGGTGTATACGGGCACACATGATAATAATACGGTGCAGGGCTGGTTCAGACAGGAAGCTTCCCCGCAGGAGCGTGCTAATCTCGCACGTGTGCTGGGCAAGAAACCTGTGGCGCGTGACCTGCACTGGATGATGATCGCGGCCCTGATGAAGTCCCGGGCGAATATGGTCATCGTTGCTGCTGCGGATATGATGGGGTTGGGGGCGGAGGCGCGTATGAACACTCCGGCGACAAAGGCGCACAATTGGAAATGGAGGCTCCTTCCGGGCGTGCTCGGCACTGCGTCCGGCCGGAAGCTCTTGCAATTAACAAAGGGGTCAGGAAGATGAAACTATCCAAACAGCAATTGACCTTGGGCTTGATCGCCGGTGTCATTACCATCATTGCAGGGCTCAAGATGTTCTCTACACCGGCCGTCAAACAGATCGATTCTGTTGCCGCCCGTTCCAAGGGGGCGGCTCAGGCAAAGGTACAGATCATTGAGTTCATTGATATGCAATGCCCGGCCTGCGCTGCCGGTTCAAAGATATTGAAGGGATACACGGACAAACACCCTGATGACATCCACCTGCAGGTGAAATATTTTCCCCTCATCCGCAACCATCGCCATGCAATGTCTTCGGCCTTGTACAGTGAGTGCAGCGGCAGGCAGGGTAGGTTCTGGGAATTCCATGAATTGCTGATGTCCGTCCAGCCCCAATGGAGCGAATTGATCTCAGCGGAGGGGGTGTTCGACGGTTTTGCCAAACAGGCCGGTGTTGATATCGAGCAATTGCGCACCTGCATGTCCTCGGAAAATGCATCTGCCGTGATCAACCAGGACCGTTCCCTGGGCCAGTCCCTTGGTGTGCAATCGACCCCCACGTATTTCATCAATAATAAGATGGTGGTCGGAGGCCAATCCCTGGTCGATGAACTGAACACCTATTTTCCGCCGGACAAGTCCTGATATGTTCCCTGTGCTCCGTCTTTTGATCGGATTGGTCTTCCTGGTTTCCGGTGCGGAAAAGATCATGGGCCACTACCAGAATTTCCTCTATATCATCCAGGCCTATGAGGTCCTGCCTGGTTGGGCGGAGGAATTGACGGCACGTTTCTTTCCCTGGATCGAATTGTTCACAGGTATTTTTTTGGTCTTGGGACTTTGGGTCCCCTGGGCACTCCGGTCTGCGCTGCTGATGTTCGCCGGGTTCATCGTCATCGTCGGGCAGGCCTTATTGCGCGGACTGCCTTTGGAACAATGCGGCTGCTTTGGGGAGCTTATCCATGTCCCGCCGCAGGTGATCATTGTCTGCGACAGTGCCGCCCTGCTTTTTACAGCTTTTCTCCTGCGCCATCCATTGAAAGCAAGGGCCGTCAGTTTAGACCGTTACTTTGAGAAATGATGGTGTATGGTCCCTGTCATAACAGCGCTCATGGTCCTGTTTGCGGCGTTGCAGTCTCAGGCGCACGCTGATCCTGCGATCAAATCCCCTAATGTCGCCGGAAGTTTTTATACGGCCGACCCGACCCTTTTATCACAGCAGATCGACCAGTTCCTGGCCCAGGCCGGGGATATCCTTCCTGAGGGGCAGGGTGTGCAGATCGCCATAGCCCCGCATGCCGGCTATGTTTATTCCGCTTCCGTTGCTGCACGAACCTTCAAGGCGCTTTCCAAGAACACATATACAACGGTGGTCGTGATCGCGCCCAGCCATTATTATCCTTTCAGGGGTGCGGCGGTATGGCCGCGCGGGGGTTTTAAGACCCCGCTGGGTACGGTCATGGTGGACGAAGATTTCACAGGGGAGCTTTTAAAGAAGGCATCGGTGGCGCAGGAATTGCCGGCAGTGTTCGAACAGGAACATGCACTGGAAGTTGAACTGCCTTTTGTGCAGAAGGTCTTTCCTAAGGCAAGGATCGTGCCCGTCTTGATGGGGCAGCCCGAGCTTGGTGTGTGCAGCAGCTTGGCCCAAGCCCTTCATGAATTGATCGGGGACCGTAAGGATGTGCTGGTCCTGATCTCATCGGACATGTCCCATTACCACCCTTATGCCGATGCCAACGCCATGGATGCAAAGACACTGGAGACGGTGAAGCTTGGGAACATCGAGGGATTTTGGAATGGCATCCAGGGCGGCAGCATGGAAATGTGCGGGGCAGTGCCCGTCACCGTCGGCATGATGCTGGCGCGTTTGCGGGGGGACACGGTCGCCCAGGTCCTCCAATATGCCAATTCCGGCGACACTGCTGGTGACAAGGCCAAGGTGGTCGGTTACGGGGCGGTGCTTTTTTATAAACCATCTGAACTTAATTCCAGGCAGGGAAAATACCTGCTCCATCTTGCCCGCAATGCCATCGAGAACCATGTGCGCTACGGGACGACATCAGAAATGGACATTGCGGATCCGCGTTTGCAGCAGGTGCAGGGGGCTTTTGTCACCATCAACAAGAACAAGCAATTGCGCGGATGCATCGGTAATATCATCGGGCAAAAGCCGTTGATCGAGACCGTGCGCAGCATGGCGGTGGCTGCGGCCTCCGAGGATCCCCGTTTTCCTCCGGTCAAGGCAGAGGAATTGGGCGAGATCGAAGTGGAGGTCTCTGTCTTGTCTGTGCCCCGGATGGTCAAGGATGCCGAAGAGATCGTGCTGGGCCAGGACGGAGTGATCGTGAGCGATAGAGGAGGGCATCAGGGAGTGTTCCTGCCCCAGGTGGCGACCGAGACCAGCTGGACTAAGGAGAGATTCTTGTCTGAATTGTGCAGCCAGAAAGCAGGCCTGCCGGAAGATTGCTGGAAAGATCCCAAGAACAGTTTATTCACCTTTACCGCGCAAGTCCTCCATGAGAAATAAGGCCATCTCCATTTTTGTCATCCTGTGGCTGGCTCTTTTCCATTATGAATCGGCGCGGCATTTTTATTTGGAGCCTTTTTTCAAGCGGCCCCTGCCCAAGACCAAATTCCTTTTTCCACCGGCGGGATGGATCATGTTCTTCAACGTGGAGGACAGTTACGGTTACGCGGAAGTGTATGGCATCAAGAACGGCCAGGGGCAGGTGATCGATCCCCACGATATCCTGCAGACGAGGGCCATCGGTTATGATAATATTCACCGCAATGTCCTCGTGTCGGTGCTGTCGCAGGATGTCAGCCGCCCTTTTTGCAGTTTTCTCCGTCGAAAGTTCCCATATTTTGAAAGTTTCGCGGTGACCTACGTGAATTATCCGTCCGTCACACAACGGCCATTCGAAAGACTGCAAACGGTGATGTATGAATGTAGGTAGATCTTGGAACAGGGCATTCCTGGAAGAGCGGTCGTCCATCGGACTGTCGTTTTTCCGCATCTTCGTGGCGTTCACCACGGGGCTGCATGTGATCCCGTCCTTCTTTCACATGGATGACAATTACTTGTCCACGGCATTCAAGAGCTTGAACGGGAATTTCTTCACCCCCGGTGCGCTCGACTTGGTGCAGAAAAGTCCCGATGTCCTTGTCATCGCCTTTGCCGCTCTCTTTGTGCTCAGCTGGTTTGCCTTCCTCATCGGGTTATTTGCACAGGCCAGCTGCATCCTCATGACCCTGTGCTGCTATTATTTTTATGCGCTCAATTCCTTCCATATCGGCACCTTGTCCTGGGACATCCTGCTTGTCACTTTATTTCTCATGTGTGTGACCCCGTATCACGGGGATTATTTTGCGGTGGATGCCCTGCGCCGCGGTGCTCCGGACGCATATCGACGGAAGAGGCCGTTCTTTATCCAGCGCCTTTTGCAATTGCAGGTGGCTTCAACATTTTTTTATACAGCTTTGTACAAGATCAGTCCCCAAGGCAATTGGCTGACCGGTAATCCTTTATATGCGCTCATGAATTATCCGCATGCCGGTGTCACCAAGACCTTCCTGCTCAAGGAATGGCTAGCGGCCCAGCCGGCTGCCTGCTATTGGCTGGGCATATCGATCATTGTCATGGAATTGTCCCTGCCATTTTTCTTGTTCTGGCCCCGGACCCGGCGGGCTGCCATCATTACCGGATGCATCTTCCATGTCCTCTTGCTTTTGGTCCTGGATGTTCCTGCCATCTTTTTCTTTTTGTTCCCGGCCCAGCTCTTATTGTTCGTGCATCCCGCGCGTATTGTGGAGTGGGTGGAGGAGCGGCGCAGGCATTCCAAGAAGTTCAAGATCATCTACGACGGGAAATGTGGATTCTGCTGGGGCTCCGTGGCCAGGCTCAAGGTCATGGACCTTTGGGGGCATTTGACCTATGAGCCTACGGAAAGGCCCATCAGCGAGGTCAAGCTGGTGGATGGGGACAAGGTGTGCGGTGGCTTTGCCGCGTTCCGCCGTTTGTGTTTGCTTTTACCCATGCTCTATCCTATGCTCTTATTGGTCTATCTGCCGGGCGCTTCGTTGATCGGCAATGCCTGTTATGCCCTTGTGGCAAAGAACCGTTATTTATTCCACAGGAAATCCCATGATCCCTTATAAGGACATCCCGAAAGTCATATGGATCCATGTCATTTTGATCATGGCCGTCGGATTGGTCGCGCTGTACAGCGCGTCATTCAATAATGTGCGCGTGGGTCAGGAAGTATTCTATGACCAATTGTGGGCCGCAGCTTTGTCGCTTGTGGTCATGCTCATTTTGAGCTGCACGGATTACCGCAGGCATTTTGAGATCGCCTATCCGATGTATGCCATCAGTGTGGTGTTCCTGGTCCTAGTTTTTTTCCTCGGGCGCCAGGCATTGGGGGCGACCCGCTGGTTTGCCATCGGGGGTTTTAGTTTCCAGCCTTCCGAATTCAGCAAGCTGGCGGTGATCCTTATGTTGGGCAGGTACTTTAGTCAACGCAGGCCGCATTTGTCCTTTAATTTGAGCGGGGTCTTGAGGGGCTTGGGGGAAGACCTGCTTCTGCCTTTTGCCGTGACCGGTATTTCCATCCTTTTGATCTTCAAGCAGCCGGACCTGGGCACAGCCATCATGGTTTTTGGTATTTTCTTGGTCATGTTGTACATGAGCGGTATTTCCACGCGGCTGTTCACCATTTTCTTGGCCTTCCTGGCAGCCTTGGCGCCATTCGGCTGGCATGTGCTTAAACCCTACCAGCGCAGCCGTTTGCTGGTGTTCATGGATCCCAACCATGATCCTTTGGGCGCGGGCTATACCATCATCCAGTCCAAGATCGCCATCGGTTCCGGGCAGCTGTGGGGCAAAGGATGGTTGTCCGGCACGCAGGGTCAGCTGAATTTCCTCCCTGAACGCCATACAGATTTCATATTCTCCGTCATCGGCGAGGAATGGGGGCTTCTGGGTGCGGTATTCCTGATCTATTGCTATGCTATGATCATTTATTGCGGGCTGCAGATCGCCGGGCATAACAAGGACCGGTTCGGCCAATCGGTGGCGGTGGGGATCGTGGGCATCTTGGCCTTTCAGGTGATCATCAATATCGGTATGGTCATGGGTTTATTCCCGGTTGTCGGCATTACGCTGCCCTTTGCCAGTTACGGGCGCACGTCTTTTGTGGTTTTTGCCGTCATGCTGGGATTCTTGCTGAATTTGAGTAAAAGACGTACGGTGTTTTGATGTTATTGCTAGACAAGGAACGTAAATCGCTTATTATATAGAGTTATGCAGAAGAATTTTCGCAAGAGCGTCAACAAGCAATTGGGCGAGATCCTGATCGAGCGGGGCATCATCAACCGGGGACAGCTGGAAGAGGCTTTGAAATTCCAGAAGGACAGCGGCCTGCTCTTTGGTGAAGCCTTGATCGCCTTGAAATACACGACGGAAGAGGACATTGTCCAAGCCCTGACCTGCCAGTACGGGTTCCCGTATTTGCCGCTGAGCAATTATGAGATCGCGCCTGAAGTGCTGGGGGCGGTCATTGTGGACATATGCCGGAAACATTGCCTGATCCCCATCGATAAGATCGGGAAAAGCCTGACCCTGGCCATGGCAAACCCTTTGAACGTGCAAGCGCTGGAGGAAGTTGAAACGGCAACCGGCTGTGCGGTGCAGGCTTTCGTTAGCACCGCCTCCGACATTAAGAACGCCATTAAACGTTACTACGAAGCCGTCTGATGTTCCCTTTAAAAGAACGTCTCAAAGAGATCCTGCTGCGTGACGGTCTGGTGTCCCCAAAGGACCTTGACCGTGCGTTGGAGGAACAGAAAAAGACCGGGGGCGAGTTAAGCCGCATCCTGCTCAAGATGAACGTTGTCGGCGAAGACCAGCTGAGCGTTGTCCTGAGCGAAGGCTTGGGCGTCCCCATCATCAGCCTTTCCACCTTCCGTTTTGACCCTGCCGTCATCAAGCTGGTCCCCAAAGATGTGGCCATCACCTACCAGATCGTGCCTATCTCGCGCATCGGTGACCAGATGACCATTGCCATGGCAGACCCCATGAACGTTTTTGCCATCGACAATATCAAGGCATTGACCGGGATGTCCATCAATACCATCATTGCCCGGCCGCGCGACATCCGTTCCGCCATTGACCGTTTGTATGCCAGTGACACCTCCGCGTCCATGGCGGAGATCCTCAAGGACATCAAGGACGCCGAAGACCTGGAGCTGGTCAAAGAATCTTCCTCGTCGATGGACAAGCGCCAGATCGAAAGCCTCAGTGAAGAAGCGCCGATCATTACGCTCACCAACACCATCATCCAGCGTGCGGTCGCGGCCAAGGCCAGCGACGTGTTCATTGAGCCCATGGAGAATGCCCTGCGGGTGCGTTACCGTGTGGACGGCATGATCCGCGAAATGGACCGCATGTCCAAGCTGCTGCATTTTCCCGTGGTCTCGCGCATCAAGGTCATTTCCAATCTGGACATCGCCGAGCACCGCTTGCCGCAGGATGGGCGTTTCCGCATGCGCACGGATAACGGCAATGAGGTAGATTTCCGCGTCAGTGTCCTTCCGACGGTGCTAGGGGAGAAGGTTGTTTTACGCGTGCTGGACAAGAATTTGGAGATGCTGGAACTGGACAAGCTTGGTTTCCAGGCGTCGTCGCTGGCCCAGCTTAAGGAAGAATGCATGAAACCCCACGGCATGGTCCTGGCCTGCGGGCCCACGGGCAGCCGCAAGACCACGACGCTGTACGCCATCCTCAAATATATCGATTCTCCGGGCAAGAACATCATCACCGTCGAAGACCCTGTTGAGTTCCAGATCAAGGGCTTCAATCAGGTCAATGTCCGTCCCGAAGTGGGCTTGACCTTTCCGGCCTCCCTGCGTTCCATCCTGCGCCAGGACCCGGACATCAT
>JAYVSG010000101.1:0-2364 GCA_043775535.1 Candidatus Omnitrophota bacterium | reverse complement strand
CTGGAAACGGCGTTTGACGCCACCAAATTCCTTGAGCGTTTTGTAAATGGATTCATACGGGATCTTGAGTTCCAGGGCAAGCGTAATGCAGGCAAGGGCGTTGAGCACATTGTGGCGGCCGGGCACGATCAGTTCAAATTCACCCACCTTACCCTGCGGTGCACGGCACTCGAAACGGGTGCGGAACCCGTCGGAAACAATGTTCTGGGCACTCACGTCAAAGGACGGGTCAAAACCGTAGCGCACGACACGCGCCGTGCTCTTCTCGGTCAACTCCCTCAGGCGTTCATCCTCTCCGCAGGCGATGATGCAGCCGCCCGGGACCGTGCACTGGATAAAACGACGGTAGGCGGCCAGGATGCCTTCCCAATTCTTGTAATGGTCCACATGCTCGAAATCGATATTGGTGATGATGGAATAATGGGGCTGGAAATACAGGAATGTGCCGTCGCTCTCATCTGCTTCCGCAACAAAATATTTCCCCTCACCCAGGTTGGCATTATAGCTCGAAGGGGCATTGATGATGCCGCCGACAGCAGTGGTCGGCTTCAAGCCGGCATTGATCAGGAGGCATGAAACCATGGACGTGGTCGTGGTCTTGCCGTGGGCGCCTGCGATGGTGATGCCGGTCTGTTCATTGACCAGCTGGGCCAGGACCTCGGCACGTTTCAGGATGGGGATCTTGCGGCTGGTGGCCTCAAAGAATTCCGGATTGGTAACACGCACCGCCGAGGAATAAACCACGAAATCGGGCTTCTTCACATTGCCCGCATCATGGCCGATGGCGATCTGGGCACCGTTCTTGCGCAACCCTAAGGTCAATTCATTTTCCTTAAGGTCGGAACCGCTGACCTTGTGGCCCTTGGCCAACAACAAGGACGCAAGCGTGCCCATGCCGATGCCGCCGATGCCGATCAAATGGTAATGCTTCTTGCTCATTGCTCCTCCAAAAAATTCACCCACTGTTTATTCAGATCCTCAATATTCTTCATCCGCATATAGGTCCGGGACAATGCCTCCTCAAAACTGGCATGTTCCTTCATTTGCTCACAGAACTTGTAAAAACGCTGCTGGCCAAGCTCTCCCAACATGAAATTAACGATGCTCGCCGACTCCATGTAAAAAAGATTGACGGTCTCGACGTCACTATCTTTATATAATCGCATATCGGACAAAACAGTTAAAGGAATAAATTGCCCATTTTCGATGGCTTTACGCACCGCCTGATGGGCGCCAAGCCTGCGGGCCTTTTCCTGGTACATGGCCACACCCTCTTCGAACCACAGGGGCACCGCAGTGTAGGGACCGATGATCTCGCGCAAAATGATATGCCCCAGTTCATGCGGCAACAGTGAATCAAAGAACCCCGCATCTGCAGGAAAGGTCTTGATGGTCTTGCTCAAGGTCAACGCGGAACCGTGCGACCACCCGGCCTGCCCGCCGTTCTTCACATAATCATCCTGGTCGCTATAAATATAAATGGCTGCCCGCTGGTCCATGGCCCAGCTCCTGTAGCGAGTGATCCCCAGGTTCTCCGTCACACGCCTGAGATCGTTCTCCGCCTCTTCCTGGACCGTGTTCACAAAATCCTGCGGCACATTCCGGTAATAGATGATGAAATTGCCGCCTTTAAGTTCTTCCCATTCCTTCTTGGCATGCGCTGCTCCCGACGCTAGGCAGACAAGGAGCGCAAGCAGGCAGGTGAAACGCCTCTTCAAAGGGCCTCCACCGCATCGGCCAATTGAACCGCTGCGTCCGTAATGAACAACCCCGCTATCTTTTGCCTGATCTGTTCGGGACTGTATCCCGGGCCGTTCAATTGTTCGAGGGCGTTGATCAGCGTGTTCTTGTTCAAGCCCTTTTGTTCGATCAAGATGGCCGCTCCCGCATTGGAAAGCACCTGGCCATTGAACTTCTGGTGCCCTCCGGCGAACGGATACGGCACCAGCACCGATGGAATGGCGAACGACCCAAGCTCGGACACCGTGGCCGCACCAGAGCGTGAGACCACCACATCCACCGCAGCATACAATTCTTCCACGGGGCTGAAGAACGCCAGCGCAGTGACAGGCAAGCCGGCCGCTTTATATTTTGCCGCGTAGGTAGCATGTTCATTCTTCCCCGTCATGTGCAGGCCCTGCACATCGCCTTTAGGGCATAGTTCCTGCATGGCTTCAAAGAACACTTCATTCAAACGTTTGCTGCCCTGGCTGCCGCCCAGCAAGGCAATAACCTTGCCGTCCGGCTTCAAGCCAAAAGAAGCTCGCGCCTCGCTGCGCGTCTTGGAAGAGATCTGGTTATTGCATGGGCAGCCGGTCCATATGACCTTGAAGTCCTGGAAATGTTTGGCGCTGTCCTTAAAAC
>JAYVSG010000100.1:0-1665 GCA_043775535.1 Candidatus Omnitrophota bacterium | reverse complement strand
TTCTCCGTCGGTGAAACCAAGCCCATGCGTTCTCCGGGCCGCCGCGAGATCGGGCATGGTGCTTTGGCCGGTAAGGCCATCAAGTACGTGGTCCCGAGCAAGGAAGAGTTCCCTTATACGATCCGCTTGGTTTCTGAAGTTCTGGAATCCAACGGTTCATCCAGCATGGCCTCTGTGTGCGCCTGCTGCCTGGCGTTGATGGACGCTGGCGTCCCGGTCAAGGCGACCGTTGCCGGTATCTCGATCGGTCTTATTTCCGACGAGAAGAGATCTGTCCTCATCACCGACATCATGGGTCTGGAAGACCATTTCGGCGACATGGATTTCAAGGTGGCCGGCAGTAAGACCGGTGTCACCGCCATCCAGCTCGATATGAAGATCAAGCGCCTCACGATGGACCTGGTCGAGGGTGCTGTTGCCCAGGCCCGCGAAGCGCGCCTGATGATCATCGACAAGATGGAAGCTGAACTGCCCGCGCCGCGTAAGGAAATGTCCCAATACGCGCCGCGCATCGTCACCGTCCAGATCCCGCAAGACAAGATCGGCGAGATCATCGGACCGGGCGGCAAGAACATCCGCCGCATGATCGAAGAGAGCGGTGTCACCTCCATCGACATCGAAGAGGATGGCAAGGTGTTGATCGCATCCCCGGACCAAAAGGCCTTGGAGATCGCGGTCAACATGATCAAGGGCATCACGGTCGAACCGGAAGTCGGTTTGACGTATGACGCCACGGTCAAGCGCATCATGAACTTCGGCTGTTTTGTCGAGTTCGCGCCCGGCAAGGAAGGCCTGGTCCACGTGTCTGAACTTGGCGGCGGTAAGTTCGTCAAGGACGTCAACGAGGTCTGCAAGGTCGGCGATAAGTTGCGTGTCAAGCTCGTCGAGAAAGACGAACAGGGCCGTTTCAACCTGAGCAAGAAACAAGCTGATTCGTAGTAAATAAGTAATTGAGGGACACCCACCGTAACCCTAATTAATAATCATCGAATTAGGGTTACGGTGGGTGTCCCCAAACTCACTATGAAGCTTGAACATATAAATGAGATCAAGGGCATTGTCATCCTGGCGGTAAGCCTGATTTTACTCGGCAGCCTGGTGTCCTTTACGCCGTTCGATCTTAATTGGTATACGTCCCAGCCAAACGCACACGCGCATAACCTTATCGGTATCGCGGGTGCCTATTTGGCTGGGGCGCTTTTTTTTGTGCTGGGCTTGAGCGCCTATTTTCTCGTGGTCATCGGCTTTTTCTGGAGCTGGAACAAATTCACCTCCCGTGAACTGCAATTCTCCATCCCGAAATTCTTGAGCTTGGTCATGCTGATCACCGTGGTCAGTTCCTTGTTCAGCATGACTGCATCTGACGTACGCATGGAACGCTTCGCGCGCTCCGGTGTGGTGGGCATTGCCTTCAGCGATTTCCTGCAGCAGTATCTGAGCCCCGTCGGTGCCTTTATCGTCCTCTCCGTCTTGGGGATGCTGGCCCTGATCGTTGCCGGGGAATTTTTGGTTTCGCCTTTCTTTGTATGGCTGGCCCAATCCTTGGGGCTGGGGGTTAAGGGCGCTGTCGGCGGCCTAAAGAATATTCCGCGTCCTGCCTTCCCATTGTTTGCAGCGAAGCCCAAGGAAAAAGAAAATAAGAAGGCCCCGTTCCCCAAGACCCAT
>JAYVSG010000099.1:0-3146 GCA_043775535.1 Candidatus Omnitrophota bacterium | reverse complement strand
GGTCTCGGCAAATTCAGCTTTGGATAGGTAACCGTGGTGATAGCGCAGGATATCACGCATCATGACGACCGGGTATCTCCTGACGCTGGTCAAGGAATTGGGATGGTCTCCGTAAATATACAGCGCCTTGGGATAATGGCGGGCCTGGAATTTTTTGGCGATCCTGATCCAATAGTCGTAGTCCTCGACCCATTCGAAACGCGGGTCATAATCCCCAACCGTTGCATAGACCTTGCGTGTGTATAGATAGCAGGCCCCGACATTGTTCTCCCGCTCCAGGTTCAGATCGGAAAAATGCCGGATATGGGTCTCTCCCGTGTCCTGGTTACGCACGATCAGGTCGGTATACACAAAGCCGACGTCAGGGTTCTTTTCAAGGAATTTAAGCAGTTCTTCGATAGTCCCCGGCAAGAACTCATTATCATCTGAGGTCCAGGTCAAATAATCACCAGTGGCCGCAGCAAAACCTATGTTCAAGGATCTGGGCAGGCGCTGGTTCTGTGCATTACGGATATAGCGTATGCGGGGATCGGTGAAAGATTTGACTATATCACCGGTGCTGTCCTTTGAGCAGTCATCGACAATAATGAGCTCGATATTAGCGTAGCTTTGGTCAAGGCAGCTTTGGATGGATGCTTTGAGGTATTTAGCGCCGTTGTACGTCGGCAAGATGATGCTGACCTTAGGGGCGCCGGGTATGCTCATTTTTCCTTACCTAAACGCGCCGCGATCTTCCTGCTGGCGGTGCCGTCACCGTAGGGATTCTTTGCCTTGGACATACGGGCATATTTCTTCTTGTCCTTAAGCAGGGTCTCCACTGCCTTGACAATGGCCTTGGTCTCGGTGCCGATCACCTCAACACACCCTGCCTTGACGCCTTCAGGACGTTCCGTTGTCTCACGCAAGACGAGCACAGGCTTCCCCAACGCAGGCGCTTCTTCCTGAAGCCCGCCGGAATCAGTGAGGATGAAATGCGATCTTTTCATGAGGTGGACAAGGGGCAAATATTCCATTGGTGCAGTCAGGATGACATTTTCCAATCCTGATAATAGGGCATGCACCGGCTCCTTGATCTTGGGGTTCAGGTGTACGGGATAGATGAAGAGCAATTCCTTAGGGTAACGCAGGGCCAATTCCTTCACCGCGCGGCAAATATTGATGATAGGTTCCCCGACATTTTCCCGGCGGTGGGCGGTCATCAGTATGATCTTGCGTTTTTCTGTCTCAACGCCAGCCAGGGCTGTGCCCTTGAAGCTGTATTTCTTATTAACACTTTGCAAAAGGGCGTCAATGACGGTATTGCCTGTCACATCGACAATGGCAGCCTTTGTCCCTTCATTGAGCAGGTTCTTCCTGGCCGCCGGCGTATGGGCAAAACAAAGGTCGGACATGGCATCAATGATGCGGCGGTTGACCTCTTCAGGATATGGGTTTTCCTTGTCCCAGGTGCGCAGTCCCGCTTCAATGTGGCCGATCTTGGCCTTCTTATAGAACGCAGCCAGGGCAGCGGCCATGGCGGTCGTCGTGTCCCCCTGCACCAAGACCCAATCGATCTTGTCATTTAATATGATAGCCCCCACCTCATCTAAGACCCTCTTGGTGATGTATTCAAGGTCCTGGTTGGCGCGCATGATCTCAAGGTCATAGTCCACTTTGATCTCAAAAAGCTTGAGCAAGGGGTCGATCATTTGGCGGTGCTGTCCCGTGACGCAGACCTTGGTATTGAAACGGCCGGGGAATTTACGGAATTCACGGACCACCGGGGCCATTTTAATGACTTCCGGACGGGTGCCGAAGACGATCAGGACATTCAATTTTTTCGCGCTCATATTTTCTCGCCTATGGTGATCAAGAGATAACCCTGGTTCAAAGTGGACGGCCGGGGATGGTCCTTTAAATTAAGCAGTTTGCGGATGGCCTTGTGTATGAACTGGCCCTTGGGCAAGCTGTCTAAAAAATCCAGGGAATGTTTGGTCCCTACGGAAAATTCTGTAACCCGTATGCCAGGGACCACGGCAAAGCAATGCTTTAAGGTTTTAAATGCCCGCTCTCCACCCCAATGCCAGGTGCCCTTCTTCTTCATGTACCACATACCCAGGCGGTAGCAGACAGAATATGCATTGGGCACCAGGATGATCACACGTTTCCGGGCCACGCGGAACATTTCCTTGAGGATATCCTTGATCTGTTCATCCGTGAAATATTCAAGCACCCCGCAGCTGAACACCGTGTCCACGGAAGCATCCTCGAAGGGTAACGGCTTGGTGATGTCGCCCTGGATAAATGTGGCTGGTTTGCCCAAGGCATCAAAAAGCCTGTTGCTGAAATTTAAATTGTCCTTGGACCAATCAAAAAGCGTAACATGCTTGCCGCGCAGGGCCAGCATCGCGGAATTCTCCCCCCGCCCGCTGCCTAGGTCCAATGTCGTCGCAGAATCTTCGGTGCTGTTGCGCAAAACCTCATTCCAGGGCAGGTAATTGCCTTTTTGGAGCTGCTCGGCGAGCTTACGCACATCAGCATCCATCCCAAGGACCTTCGACCATTCAGCCGGTGTTAGATTCCACGGATCAGACATTCTTTTTACCCCTGACCAACAGGCACAGATCGATAAAGAACTTGTTCGCCCAGCTGATCTCTTCACCGGCGAAATATTGACTGCCTTTGCCGTAGCCTCCCAGAAAACCGCCGCTGGGCCGCTGTAATTTTTCCAGGACCTGCATCATCCTGCGGGCCTGTTCGATATTTCCGATCTTGTACCAGGCCAGACCCAACTGGGCCATGCCCGTGGCGCAGACCCAATCAACGCCGGGATAGGCCGGAATGCTACCATCTTCTTTCTGAATGCCCGCTGCCTGGTCTAGGCCTTTACGGGCCAATTCAGTTTCTCCCAGTTCAGCCAAGGCTTCCATCATGTACCCAAAAATATGCGATAAGGTCCCCAACTGTGGCTTGAATTCGACCAGATCTGTCTTGGTTTTGTAATAGGACAGAGAACGTTCGCAGGCCGCCGTATAGGCTGGCACTCCATATCTTTTGCCAGCCTCCTTTAAGGGCCAAAGGCAGAATAGATTGCAGTATTCAGACAGGCTGCTGCCATCCTCGACCTTCCAAAGCGCGGCATCCGCTGTGCTCATCCTGCCGTCAGG
>JAYVSG010000098.1:0-4478 GCA_043775535.1 Candidatus Omnitrophota bacterium | reverse complement strand
AACATGGAGCAGAAGTCCTCAGTGATGACCATAATACCTTGCTGCTTAACAGGTCCATCCGTCCGGTGATCGATCGATTGGTCCTTCAGGGGGATCCAGAACCTCAGCGTGCAAAGAATGGCCGTATCCGGAAAGACATTTGGAGGGTGGGCTATGCAGACAAGAATGCACTGCTTGGTTTAACAGCAGATGCTTTGCCAATTCTGCTTGATGTGATCGAACGGAGCAAGGCCGACCCGTACATATTGAAAGAGTTCTTCACAGCGCGGGCAAGGGTTGAAGAGATCGCGATGCAGCGGGAGGACGGGAGCCGTCATTGGCCTTTGTATTTTGTCTGGATGCACCGTAGCGGGATCTTATCCGTCAATGCCGATGGCTCCATTGAGCGCCATGCACCGTGGTGGCCCTGGAATTGGCAGTATGCCTGGGGACTTTACCAGCTAGCCTGCCGGATGCATACGGCCCAAGATCCCCTTGAATTGCACGTCAAACACAATATGGATACCCTCAGCTCTTGTGGTGTTCTTGCGATGGCGGATGAGCCTGCTGAATTAAAACACGCCGGAGATCTATTGGCACATGTATTTTCTCTCAATGGAAATTTGTTGAGTATTTCAAACGAAGAGGTGGCGTGGGATCGATTTACACAGCGCCTTCTAGGAAAGTACATTGCTGCGTATCCAATTAGCATCCGGAGTTCAGGCCGTAATAATTACGAGATCGAACTGACGGCGGAAGCGTTAAGTGTTATCAAGGAGGTGCTGGACTCTCCTTTTCAAGGCGACCTGTCCTCCCGCACGTTACAATTGGACGGGTTCATATTGAGAGCAGTCCACTTGGAACATTTAAAGAAATTGCCGACCCATGAAGCAGTCGTATATTTCATTAATATGATGGCCCTGTTCTTCAGCAAGGAAGAGGTTGAGGCATATTTTCCGGAAGGAGACATTCCTTTCAAACAGCGTTTTCAGTGGATAAAGAGCAGGAATGAATATATTTTCCACGATGGTCGGGAGTTCTACATTTACCATTTTGAACCGGAATCGCAGAAGCGCTATTTATTGCATAATATCAATTTTGGTGACCTGGTACTGGAACATACCCGACAGATCCCCTCTTCCCAGCATCATCGCATCCAAGAACTGGATGAGGCGATCATTTTTCCTGGCGGCTATTGCTCCTTGGGATGTCCACATTGCCGGTACGATTCACCACAACAGCCTGCGGACATCTCTCAAAAATCGTCGGCGATGTTCCTGAATTCCAAAGCATTGGAGAGGTTTATCGATCTGGTCAATCGCATGGAACAGGTCAAGACCATTTCTATCGGAGGCGGAGGCGAACCGATGGAGGAAGAGCAGTCTGTATTTGCCATCATCCAACGCACGCATGCCCCGCGCATTTCCTTGATCACCGGTGCTCCGTGGGCCGATTCCTTGCCTGAAGTGCAGGTGTTCTTTGACAAATTGGACCGTGAGACCAGCGCAAGGCCTGTGCCCCTGCAGCTGGAATTGAATATTAGTATTGATGCCGGACATATCATCCGGCAGGCCAAGGTGAACCCGGATTACATAACACATATCTTGCATGTATACGGAAGTCTTAAGCAAAACGGCCGTCTTAATGGGGTATTCTTGCATATCCGCTCCTTGAGCAAGGACGGGAACATTGATGGCCATGACGTGCTGACAGCGGCAGTTGATCAATGGCAAGCAGCTAATGGTCTCGTAAGATCGGTGGAGAAGGCCAGTAAGTATGCCTTATTTAAGGATGGGGAGAAGCTGCTGGAGGTCAGTTATAATTTATATGACATCCGCAATAAAGACACATGGTTGGACCGCCTCTTTGATGACATCCACGCTGATCGTACCGGTTGGGCCTGGCTGGATAAAGTCTTTGTGAATTTTGATGGGAAGGTGGCGATCGGGAAATATTACCAGGCCATACCCCTTGGGAACCTTAATATCGACAATGCAGGGGAGATCCTCGCACGTATCGAAGGGTCATTCATTTATCGCATCGTGAAACAATATGGCTTTAAGGGGATACTTCAATATGTCACCGAACGCATTGCAGAACCCAAGGAATATTTCAAGGGCCTTTTCTTTGTCACAGAGTTAATGGCAAAGGTCAGCGCGGACAAGGACCTTTTGTTGCATGTCATGTTACGTTTTATGCAGGACCATCCTGATTTTGAAGGCAGCCTGGGCATCCTTGAAAAGGACCTGGATCGCCTGCTTGGCAGATTGCCATTGGATGTAGAGCAAAGGCGTAATTGGGGCTTGGGCATGGAGTTCAAACCTACCGTGGGCCTTGCTGAGTATGCGGCGCCGGACATGTCCTTATTGGACAGGGAATTCACCCTGCTCAATCCGTTATGGGATACCGTGGGAGAGGATCGGCGCAAACGCATAGTGGCCAATCTGGGCCAGATCCGTTCCGTCGAGCCTTTGCTGGATTTTATCAGAAGGGAGTTCAGCCGCAGGTACGGAACGGATGTCAAGATCCTGTCGGTATGCCTCGCAGGCAGTTATGCCTATTCGTATGGGATATCCCGTCCAGGAGACTTGGACCTGGAAGTATTGGTCGACCATCCAGGCCTGAGGGACGCTGCCCATTATCTTGAGACTTTCAATTATACGGGGGTATTCGATGATCCCGCTGCCGCACCACGTTCGATCAATGTTTGGGCGATCGATAAGCGGTTCATGAATCCCAATACGCGGGATGTCATTGATATAGATGTGGCCTTCAATGCTTCCCGGGGTTTTACATTATGGGGCGCAAGATTCCAGGATAACCCGCCGCCGCTTATAGAACGCTTGAAGCTTGCATATTTCCTGGCCAATCTTTTGCTGACCATACTCTATGACAGAAACCCATCGTATCTCATTAAACGGCAGATCGAATTATATGCCATTCTTGGCCAGGCCGCATTGATCGCAGAACTGCCGCAAGATACTATTTTAAATAGCAGCAATATTTCTGCTATGGACAAAGTGGCATTGCAGGGGATCCAGGGCATATTGAGGAGAATGTTGCCGTTCGATCGAGAGCATTATGCGCAAAGCATCGAAAGATCACTGGATCGATTGGCACAGCCGGATGGGCAGATATCTCTGACGGGCATCATGCATGAGGCGGCGGATGCAAAACGCCTGACCTTTGAGTTGATACGCTGTTTGGATGAGCTTCAGCAGGCTGCGTTGTCCTCAATGCCAGCCAAGTCAGACCGTCGGAATGTGTACCGCATCATGGATGCGGCAAATCCCCGCCGGATCCAGCAACATGCCGGGATAGCACAGGACAAAGACTTGGACCAGTCTACCGCTGCAGCCCTGGCTACTTTTGCTTCATCGCCGCAGGTCTTGGAGGAACTTGGCAAGAATACGAAGGGCAGCAGTTTATTGGATCCATTGAAGAAAAGGATTGTATCCAGGGCCATTGCCGCCAATCCCGCCTGCAGCCCGGTACAGATGGTGCAGATTTTTAACGACCACATCGATGATGAATTTGTATTGGGAGGCCTTTTAAAGAACCCATGCCTGCCCGGGGACATATTCAGGGTATTGAACCGGCCGTATTATGCCGGCCTTGCTTCTTTGTCCGAAGACCATCGGGAAATGGCCAGGGCTTGGGACGGCATGATGGCTGCCGGCCTTGACCACAAAAAGGCGGAACGTCTTTTTGGATCACTGCAGGATATGGGAATGGAAGATACGGCAGAGAAGCTCGGGATGGATGCGCTGGTATTGATCCGCAGCCGGGCACGTCAGTCCGTGCAGCAGCAAGGCCCCCCCGCCAGCATTGAACGTGCGGCAGTTTTTTACGACAGGTTCTTGCGGCACAGCCAAGGTTTGATGCGAGGGGATGAATTCTTTATTGGCCAGGCGGAGGAGCTTATCGTCCTGTCGTGCCTATTGATCCTTTCCAGCCGTGGCATCGCCCCTTCCCGGGTGTCTTTATCAAAGTTGAACGCACTGATCGCCGTCTTACAGGATGTATTGTTCACGCCTATTTCCGGCAACGACCTTGTGTATGAGCGCGGGATGTTGGCGCACTTCGGCTGGCGCCACTATGACATAAGTTTGCAGGCGATGTCGGTTTGGGCTGAGAAATACATGGCCCCCCGGCGTGCCGGTGGTATTGATGCCGTGAATGCCGCTTCGCTAGCATTCAGCCGGTATATATCCTGGATGTCAATTCCCGGCGACCCTGCCAGGCATCGTTATTATGTGAGCATGCTCAGGGACCTTGCCTTGCAGCAGGTGACTGATGTCCGTATTCCTGGAATATGGTCTGCGCAGACCTTGCAGGCACGCGGAACTTTTTTTGATAGAGTGCTGTTTACCGAGGGTGATCCGTCCCCATTCCTGCGGGCGCTCAAACGGCACTACCCTTTATTGAAGGACTATTATGCAACAGGAAAGATACGGCATGGCAGCATTGAGTTCCATCCCGCGGGGGACTGCAACATC
>JAYVSG010000097.1:0-5170 GCA_043775535.1 Candidatus Omnitrophota bacterium | reverse complement strand
GGTGTGCTCGGCCGTTGACGGGGTGTTACCGGCCGGGGTATTCATGGCCACAATGCCTTTGGCTGTGGCCGCGGGCAGGTCCACATTGTCGAGACCCACACCGGCACGGCCGATGACCTTGAGCTTGGCTGCGGCATCAATGATCTCCGCCGTGACCTGGGTCCCGGAACGGACGATCAAAGCGTCATAATCCTTGATGATGCTTTTTAATTCTGCAGCCGGGATGCCGAACTTGCAGTCGACCTGAATGTTCTTCTCGGCGGCAAAAATGTCCAACCCCTCTTTTTCCAACTTATCGCTGATCAAAATCTTGAACATATTTCCTTTCCACCGTCACTCCCGGATGCTTTTACCGGGGGTCCATACTGGATTCCCGCTTCTGCGGGAATGACATCATTTTTGATTAAAGTATTTTTGCGCAGCGGCAACGGCGGCGCCCAATTCGAATTTGTGGCCCATCTGGTGAAGCACCTTCTCCAGACCTGCCAGGCCGGTCAGGATATCAAATTCATCCAGCACGCCCATGTGGGCCATGCGCACGACCTTGCCCTTGAGCGCGTCCTGCCCCCCGGCCATGGTGATGCCGTAGGTGTCGCGCAAGACCTTGGTGACCTTCTCCCCGTCGACGCCTTCCGGGAGACGGACCGCGGTCAAGACATTGCCCGCACAATTGGCATCAGGGAAAAGCTCAAGGCCGATGGCCTTGCAGCCGGCGCGTGCGCCTTGTCCCAAACGCTTGAACTCGGCGAACATGTTCTCCAAACCGCGTGCCTTGATGATCTTTAAGGATTCCGCCATGGCGATGACGATGCCGATGGCAGGCGTGAAGGGCGTATCGTTCTTTTCCATGGCCTTCTTACATTCACGCAGGTCCAGATAATAGCGTGACGCGGTGCAGGCATTGATGGCCGCCTGGGCCTTGGGAGAAGCGGTGACAAAGGCAACGCCCGGGGCCAACATCAGGCCCTTATGGGAACCGGAACAGATCATGTCCACGTTCCAGGCATCCTGGCGGATCTCTTCAACCGCCAGTCCGGAAACCGCGTCCACGACCAGGACAGCTTTATAATTCTTAACCACCTCACCGATGGACTTGACATCCGCGGCAACCCCTGTCGACGTTTCAGAAAGCGTGATGAACACAGCCTTGGTGTCGGGATTCTTATCGAGCAGCCCCTTGATCTCCGTGGCCGTCGGCACCTTACCCCACTGCACCTTATGCACAATGGTATTGGCTTTATAGGCCTGGCACAATTCAACCCAGCGCTCACCGAATTTACCACCGTCCACAGCAATAGCCGTATCGCCCGGAGAGACCAAATTGACCACCGCGGCTTCCATGGCTGCGGAACCGGAACCTGTCAGGATGTAGACATCATGCTTGGTATAACAGATCTCCTTCAAGCCATCCACGACCTCCTTGAGGTACTGCTGGAATTGCGGGGTACGGTGATGGATGATGGGGCGGCCCAAGACCTCGCACAATTGCGGGGGAACCACCGTTGGACCGGGACTTAACAACAAATTACGTTTCATTCAACAAGCCTTTCTTGGATCCCCGCGTTCGCGGAGATGACGATTATTTCTTGGGCTCGACCAATAAAGAAGTAATGACTCCGTCGACCAGCCCGTAATCCTTGGATTCCTGAGCGGACATGAAAAAGTCGCGGTCGGTATCTTTTTGTACTTTTTCCAAAGGCTGACCGGTATGGAAGGCCAGGATCTTGTTGAGCTCGTCCTTCATGCGCTGGATCTCCTGCGCCTGGATCTGGATATCGGAGGCCGTACCCTGCGCTCCGCCCCACGGCTGGTGGATCATGATGCGCGCATTCGGAAGAGCATAACGCTTGCCCTTGGTACCGGCGGTCAATAACACGGCACCCATGCTCGCGGCCTGGCCGAGGCAATAGGTCGCAACATCCGGCTTGATGAACTGCATAGTGTCATAGATCGCCATACCGGCGGTCACGGAACCACCCGGCGAATTGATGTACAGATGGACGTCCTTGGTCGGGTCTTCGGACTGCAGGAACAAGAGCTGGGCGATGATCAGGTTCGCCACATTGTCGTCCACACCGGTGCCTAAGAAAATAATGCGCTCCTTCAACAAGCGTGAATAAATATCATACGCACGCTCGCCGTGTCCAGTTTTCTCAATGACCATCGGGACTAAAAGCGAAGATTGTTCCATAACGGTTCTCCCTTATTTAGATTCTGCCTTGGCGTCTTCCCACTTAGCTTCTTTAAGCAGCAATTCAATGACCTTGCCCGGAAGGCTGTCATTCTCGTCCACAGCTTCGATCTTTTCAAGCTTGGCGACCTCTTCGAGGATAAGGAAGACCTTCACGTCGCGCTCAACGACCTCGTTCAGGCTCTTCTTGATCTCCTCTTCCCTAGATTTGATATTCTCATCGGACATGCCCTGGGACTTCAGGCGGCGCAGTGTTTCATTATAGCGGTGCGCGAATTGGCGCTTCACCAATGATTGAGGAACAATTAATTTAGCAGTTTTTAACAAATGGTCAACAATTTGATTCTCCACATCCATGCGGTTCTGACGGTCCTTGTCGAATTCCAGCTGGCGGGTCAGGGCCTTCTTGAATTCTTCAAGGCTTGGAAAACCCATGCCCTTGGCGAATGCGTCATCAATGGGCGTTTCCTGGCCTTCACCCCGGCCTTTCTTGAAAAAGTCAAGGGTCTTGTTGATGTCTTCATCGGTGACCTTGGCGTCCTTGCGGATAACCTTGATCCCCTTGTACTCGCCCACCTTGACCTCCGGACGGATGTCGAGGGTTGCGGTAAAGGTCAGGATG
Organism: Candidatus Omnitrophota bacterium; assembly: GCA_043775535.1. Classification (GTDB taxonomy): domain Bacteria; phylum Omnitrophota; class Gorgyraeia; order Zapsychrales; family Fredricksoniimonadaceae; genus JACQQW01. Next base: position 2,357 of record JAYVSG010000097.1, on the reverse strand, counting down.
CCGTCCTTGAGGACAACGTCGCTGATCTCAGGGAGGTCGATGGGATTCAACTGCTCCTTGCCCACACCTTCATGGTAGGCCACCGGGATCAACTGCTTGATGGTCTCTTCCTGGGCCATCTTGCCATGGGAAGTGACGAGGATATTGCGCGGCACCTTGCCCGGACGGAAACCCTTGACCGCGGCATGCTTGCCGATCTCGGCGTACACATTGTCCATGGCTTGAGTGACACGCTCGCGCGGCACTTCGAATTTAAGTTCACGTGTTAAGGCATCTACTTTTTTGACTTCAACTTTCATTACTCTCCCTTTCTAATATAGTCATGCCTGCATGTTTTAGCGGGCATCCATTATGGATTCCCGCTTTCGCGGGAATGACACCTTTACATACTGAACTTTTCCCCTAAATAGATCTTTCTGGCTTTCTGGTCGTTGATCAGGTCCTGCGCGGTGCCGGAGATCAATATCCTGCCGTCCGCGACTAGGTAGGCACGGTCGGTGATGGCCAGGGTCTCCCGGACATTGTGGTCGGTCAACAAGATGCCCAACCCCCTCTTCTTCAGGTCCTTGATGATCTCCTGGGCCTCGGCCACGACAATGGGGTCGATGCCGGAAAAGGGCTCGTCCAAAAGCAAAAAGGACGGATTGGTGACCAGAGCGCGTGTGATCTCCAAACGCCGGCGTTCACCACCGGAGAGCGTATAGGCCTTGGCCTTGGCCAGATGGGAAATGTTAAGCTCTTCCAACAGGGATTCCAGGCGGCGCTTGCGTTCCTTGGCCCCGATAGGAAGGGTCTCAAGGATGGCCATGATATTCTCCGCAACGGTCAACCGACGGAAAATAGAAGATTCCTGGGCCAGGTAGCCCATGCCCAGACGGCAGCGTTCGTGGATGGGTTTCTTGGTGATGTCCTCCTGGTCAAAGAAGACCTGGCCTTCATCCGGCTGCACAATGCCCACGGCCATATAAAAGGACGTGGTCTTGCCCGCGCCATTGGGGCCCAAAAGACCGACGATCTCAGAACGCCCGACCGAAATGGTCAGGCCGTCGACCACCTTGCGGCCATTGTAGATCTTCACCAAATTCTTTGCTTCCAAGAGACGCATCAGTTACCCACACTTTTGAAAAAACCTTCGCCGTTGGCATTGCCGGTCTCAAAGACCAGCTTGGGACGCCCGGTCATGACCAGGGTCTGGTCTTCGCCGGTGTACACCATTTCCTCGGCATAGCTCGCATTGCTGCCCTGGATGACGGAAACATTGCCCTTGCAGACAAGTTTCTTGATCTTCTTGTTCTTGTCATCGAACCAGACCTGCATGGTATCGGCGCGCAATTCACGGCCGGTGGCCACTTCCTTGGCAACGACGTTCACGTTGAATACCGCATACATCTTGTTCTGGTCCATCTGCATGGGCCCGTCGCAGCTGATCTCCACCTGCTGTGCTGCGGCATTCTTGGTCTTAGGGGTATTGATCACCGCCTTGACATCGCTGTCCAGCTGAGCCTTCTTCAAATTGGGATGGCCGGTCAATCCGACACCGGTCACCGTTCCCTGCTCATCCTCGAATTTGACCGGATCCTTGGTCGAGACCGTGTCCTTGCTGCGGCTCCACTCGAGGCTGTCAGTTTTCATGGTGGCGCCGCGGTCCGCGGTGATCACCACATCGTCCTGCAAATGCACATCCCCGTTGATCTTATCGATAATGCCGCTCTTGGATGTCAAATTCGCATTCTGCTTGGGGTCATAAAAATTCGCGTTCACATTGGTGACATTGATCTTCTCATCGGTAATGTCCGCCTTGTCGCCGTTGATCTCCCAGGATTTTTTACCGGTCTCGGTATAGCCGTTAAGGTTAAACCCTTCCAACTGCTGGGTACCGCTCGGGGCAACGCCAGCCGTTTCTTCGGCCATGGCGAAGGTCCCGGCGCATCCGATAAAGACCACACACAGGATAAATTTAATGTTCATAAAGTTCAGGCCCCCATTTGCCCTGTGCTTTCAAGATCAGTTCGATCGCTTCCCGCACCGCACCGCGGCCGCCCGGCAGCTTGGTCACATAGTCCGCGGTCTTCTTGACCTCGAACACGGCATTGGCCACGGCAATGCCCACTCCCACACGCTTCAAAAGTTTCAGGTCCGCCACGTCATCACCGATAAAACAAACCTCTTCATCCCGGAAACCAAGTTCCTTGATGAGCTGTTCATACGCGGATGTCTTGGGGTAAACGCCGACAAAGGTCCGGTCGATCTTGAGGTCTTCGGCACGCCATTTGACAACCCCGCTCTCACGCGCAGAAATGATGGCGGTCTTAAGGCCTGCCTGGCGGGCGAGGAAAATACCCATGCCGTCCTGGACA
>JAYVSG010000096.1:0-3732 GCA_043775535.1 Candidatus Omnitrophota bacterium | reverse complement strand
GATCTCTTCCATTGAACCGTTCGAGATGCCGGTCGGGGAGAAATTCATCGGCCGCATTATCAGCGTCCTGGCCGAACCCCTAGACGGCCTCGGCCCCATTGAGCATGACAAGATGTACCCGATCTTTCCGGAGGCACCGCCCATCCTAGTGCGCCAGCCGTTGAAGAAGACCTTGGAAACAGGCATCAAGGTATTGGATGCCATGATCCCCATCGGTCTTGGACAGCGCGAGTTGATCCTGGGGGACAAGGGTACCGGTAAGACGACCTTCGTCACCGACACCATATTGAATCAGAAGAACACCGACATCATCTGCATCTATGTTTCCATCGGCAAGCCCCATTCTGCCATGGCCAAGGTGGTGCAGCTGTTCAAGGACCACGAGTGCTTTAAATACAGCCTGATCATTTCCGCGGGGGCTTCCGTGCCGCCCGGCCAGCAGTACCTGGCGCCGTACGTGGCGTGTTCCGTCGCTGAATTTTTCCTGCACCAGGGTAAGAACGTGTTCATCGGTTTCGATGATTTCACCAAACATGCCTGGGCTTACCGTGAGATCTCGCTCTTGCTCGGCCGTCCGCCGGGCCGCGACTCTTATCCGGGAGACATCTTCTACCTACATTCCAAGATGATCGAGCGTGCCTGTTACATGGATGAGAAGCATGGGGGAGGTTCCATCACCTTTTTCCCCATCGTCGAGATCCTTGAGGGCGATTTGACCGCTTTCGTCCCGTCCAACCTTGTTTCCATGACCGACGGGCAGATCCTGCTTTCCGGTTCCCTGTTCGGTGAAGGTCAGAAGCCTGCACTCGACCTGGGGTTGTCGGTTTCCCGTGTCGGTTCCAAGGTCCAGTGGCATGCGATCAAGACCTTGTCAGGCCCATTGCGTTTGCAGTACCTGCAGTACCGCGAACTGCTGCGCATCTCCAAATTGAAGACCACCGGCCATTCCGATGAAACACTGGACCGCTTGAAGAGCGGGGCCATCCTGACCGAGATCCTCAAGCAGGACAAGGACAAGCCCGTGCCGCAAGAGATCCAGGTCATGATCTTCTATGCTTTTAATAAAAAATTGCTCAATGAGCTTGAGATCCCGGAAGTGCAGGTTTTCCAGGACGAGATCCTGCCCTACACCAAGGCCAAGAACCCGGATCTGCTCAAGGTCATCCGTGAGAAACGCAAGCTCGATCCTGACATGGAAAAGGGCATCACCGATATGGTCAAGGCTCAGGTGAAAGAGATCATTGGGCGCCGGAAAAAAGAGACCCCGGATGAACTGGATGAATATATGGACGCTGCGCCGAAGGAAAAAGCAGCGGCGCATTAACGGGTGACAGGTGGCGGATAAATACAAAAATAATTTCCGGTGCAGTATTTTAAGCCCCAAGAACATTGTGTTCGAGAATGAGATCAACAGTCTCTTTGTCACCGGTGACCGTAATGAATATGAATTGCTGGCATACCATTACCCGTTGGTCGGGCTGCTGCAAAAGGGGGACATCATCATTGATTGGAACCGGCGTATACCCATCCATTCAGGGATCGTCCGTTTCTTTGCCAATGAATGCACCATTTTGATCGAAGAGACGGAAGGTACGTTTGCCGCGGCTCAAAAACCGCAGGAAGGAAAGACTTAGCATGTTAGCCGAAACATTCATTATCATGACGGTCATGTTCATCGCGGTGATGGGGCCTTCGGTCGTCATCGCGGTGCTTGGGTTTGCCGTCATCAAGGCCCTGAGCCGCAATCCGTCGGCGGCGCCGAAGATCTTCATGGGCATGGCCATCATGCTAGTCTTTGTTGAGGCGATCGCGGTCGTCGCCATCCTGATCATCTTCCAATTATTCGGTAACAAGTAGGCGGGCCCATGGGCTTTAAGTATTGGTATGAAGGGGTGATGTTCGTGACCATCTTCGGTGTGCTTGTCCTGACGCCGTGTTTCTTTACGGCCACGATCGGCAGCAAGATGATCAATGATGTGGGTAATTTCCCGACCAAGGCGGAACAGATCCAGCAGTCCGCGCTTTGGAAGGTCGTCTTGATCGAAGCAGTCGCATTTGTGCTGCTCGCAGCGTTCTTTAATTTCTTTAGTTAATCTGCAACAGTATAACCAGGAGCTCACATGAGTTGGAATTTGATCATTCAATTTTTGATACTGACGGCCGTCATCTCAGGCGCGCTGATCTTTGCCTTGTACATGGTCTTGATCCGTACCGTTGACAGCGCCAAGCAGCGTCTTGACCGTGATGCCGAGGCCGCCCGCCAGCGTGAGGCCGAGCTCAACTCGAAGATCAAGGAAGCGGATGCTGAGCTTGCCCGCCGTCAAAAAGAGCTCGATCTGATGGAAAAGAAGATGCGTTTTGAATTTGAGGAAGGCGCCGCCAAGCAGAAGGAAGAGCTCATCAACAAGGCCCGTGCGGAAGCGGAAGAGATCATTGTGAAGGCCCAGAATGCCAGGGAAGGCATCCGCCGCGAGATCGAGAAGAACATGGAGATCAAGATTGTCGATTATTCGGTGAAGATCCTTGGGGAAGTTTTCAGCAAGGCTGCGACCGATGCTTTGGACCGTCAACTTTTTGCCGAGTTCGTCGAGAAATTGAAGGCTGTTGACCTCTCCCGTTTAGGGCTTGATGTCAAGACCATTGACATATTGACGGCCAATCCGCTTGACCAGGCCGCCCTTAATACCATTACCGGCGTGTTCAAGGACAAGCTTGGGCGCGAACTGAAGCCTAATCCGAAGATCGACAAGGCCCTGCTCAGCGGCGTGGTGCTGCAGTTCGAGAGTTTGATGCTTGATGGAAGCCTCCAGAATTATTTCAAGGAATCGGCAACGGCATTGAAGCAGCAGATCGAAAAGCAATATACGGCGTAAGTCAGGGGTTTTTGAATGGGTAAGGCCAGCAAGGTCAAGGTTGAGGTCACAGAGGTCCGCGAACTGGTCGACCTGATCCAGGTCCTCAAGGACGTTGCGGACATGAAGTACCACGCACTGGCCAGCCAGAGGAGCAAATTCAACCGTTTCAACGAATCCTTCATGGATTTTTTCGGGTTGGTCAGTTTTTCGCAGGTACGCCATCCGCTGGTCGCCAACAGCAATCCCAAATCCGCCCTCTTGGTCATTTCCACCGAGCGTAGTTTCGTCGGTGACCTTAACAGCCGTGTGGTCAATCGCACACTGGAAGAGAAAGAAAAGAATCCGAACGTCGAATTGCTGGTGGTGGGCAAGAAAGGCGTGGCCAAGCTCGACAGCATGGGTCACAAGATATCCAAGAGCTGGGAAGATGTCGAGGAGCGTGGGTTTTACGAAGTCGCCTTGGAGATCAAGGGATACCTGGTCAAGGAAGTCATGGAAGGCCGTTTGGGAAAGGTGACCGTGGTCTATCCATGGCCCAAGGACTACACGGTCATCAAGCCGCGCGCCATCAAGCTTTTGCCCTGCGAAGACCTTTTGCCCCAGCAGGAACAGACTGTCGAGCAGTTCAAGCAGGTCATCGAAGAGTCGGATCCCGTCGACATGACCGGCTACCTGGCTGACCTGTGGCTTTCTTCCAAGATCTATGAGATATTCTATGATACCAACCTGGCTGCCGCGTCCGCCCAGACACAGCAGTTGGACAACAGTCTTGGGAAAATGAAGAAGGAACGCGAAGTGGTCAAGCTGAAATACCGCAAGGCCCGCCGTGGTGACATTGACAAGAGTTTGCGTGAGGTATTCTCCGCGCGTATGATGG
>JAYVSG010000095.1:0-3011 GCA_043775535.1 Candidatus Omnitrophota bacterium | reverse complement strand
GGACCCGAATATTGAGAAATACCCTGTCGAATTTGTCTTGGACCTTGGCAAATGCGTGTACTGCGGTTTCTGTGTTGAAGTCTGTCCGGAAGACGCCATCCGCATGGATACGGGCAAGCTCGACACTGCTGAATATTCCCGTGAAAGCATGATCTACGATAAAAAGAGATTGATGGACGCGTAATACAGGTCCGATGTTCTTTTAAAGACCCACTGCGGCTTGAAGTTGCAGTGGGTTTTTTTATTTCTACAAGGAGGAAAGATGAGCGAATACGAGAAGATGATATCAGGAGAGATGTACCGTGCCAATGACCCTGAATTGATCCAATTGAGGGGGAATGTGCGCACCATGCTTGAGGAATTGAACCGTTCCTTGCATGACGTCAGGATAGGTGAACGTCTGGAACGCTGCAGCCGGATCTTCGGCAAGGTGGGCAAGGGGCTGTGGATGCAGCCGCCCTTTTATTGCGATTATGGTAAGAACATCGAATTGGGCGACAATGTGTATTTCAATTATAACTGTGTTGTCCTGGACGTGGCCAAGGTCACCATCGGGTCCAATGTCCTCTTTGGCCCAAATGTGCAGATCTATACCGCGAACCATCCGCTCGACCATCAGCAGCGGCGCGACGGTCTGGAATTCGGGAAACCCATTACGATCGGTAACGATGTGTGGATCGGTGGGGGCGTTATTCTATGTCCGGGGGTGAATATAGGGGATCGAAGCGTTATTGCAGCGGGAGCAGTGGTGACCAAGGATGTTCCCGCGGATGTGATGGTCGGAGGAAATCCCGCCCAGGTGATCAAACAGCTTACGGGTGCGTGACCTGCAGGATCCCTTGTTGTGTGGCGATGATCGCGGCATCAAGGAAGGGGCCTTGGAAGATGCCCATGCCGATGATACCGGCCATGGCCAGGATAAGCACGAGGCGCATGGGTGAGGATACCGGGATGGCCGACGTACTGCGGGGAGCATCCACGTAAATGCGTTTAGCTACGACAAGATAGTAATAGGTTGAGATCACGATATTGACCGCAGCGATCAGGGCCAGCCACACAAATCCGCTGTTGACCGCAGACATCAACAAAGAGAACTTACCGAAGAAGCCAGCTAACGGCGGCAAGCCTGCCAGAGAGACCAGGGCCAGGAGCAAGGCGCAGGCTAGGAAGCCCGAACGTTTGGACAGGCCGGCATAATCCTCAATGGCATCGCTCTTAGTCACCGTAAAGACAAGGACGATGACCGTGAAGGCCGCCAAGTTCGTGAACAGATATCCCAACAAATAGAAATTGATCGCAGCTGTCCCAAGCACAGAACCTGCCGCCGCGCCCATGAGTAAATAACCGGCATGGCTGATGCTGGAATAACCGAATAATCTTTTGATATTGGTCTGGAACATGGCCACCAGATTGCCGTAGCACATGGTGACAGCAGAGAGGATGGCGAAAACCATGCTCCACTGCACATGCCAGCCGCCGAATACGCCCATAAAAAGACGGACCAGGATGACAAACCCGGCAGCCTTGGAACCGACGGACAGGAGAGCGGTGACCGGTGTCGGGGCGCCTTGGTAGACGTCCGGGACCCACATATGGAAGGGGACAGCAGCGATTTTGAAGGCCACGTTCGCAAAGATCAATACCAGCGCGAAAGCCGTCATCGGGGTCATGGCATGGCTGTTGACAAAGAGCTGGATGGCTTCAAATCTGGTCGAGTGGGTGGCCCCGTAGAGCAAGCTGATGCCGTAGAGGAAGAACCCCGAAGACAAGGCGCCTAAGATCAGGTATTTCATGCCTGCTTCGATCGAGAATTTATCGCTCTTTAAATAAGCCGTCATGACGTATAGGGAGATGGTCAGGATCTCGATCGAGATGAACAGCATGAGGAAATCAGCGGAGGACGCGACCAGGGACATCCCTAAGAAGGCCAGCCATAACAGGAGATAGAATTCATTGCGGCGGCCGCCCAAGGTTTTGAAGAATTCCTGGGTCATGGCCAGCACAAAGAACATGGTCAGGATGAAGAAGCCCTTAAAGAACCAGGCTAGGGGGTCCATGACGAACATCCCGCCAAAGGTGCTTCCGGCAAGTCCGTGCTGGGTGAGCCAGAAGCCCATAAGTCCAAAGATGGAAGTGAAGCTGATGATGCCCAGCCAGTCCTTGCGCGGTTCCTTGGGGAGCAGGATATCCACGATGACCAGGGTGACCAGGGTCAGGGTGATGAGCAATTCCAGCGAGATCAAATTCCAATGGATGATGGGGAACATAGCTTCTTTCTTATTTCCTAACGGATGCTTCTACGATCGGTTTTGTGCTGGAGCCAATATGGTCCAGGATCAATGACGGGAAACAGCCGACCAGGATCAGGACGCCCATCAGCAGTACAAAAGGTAATTTGGCCCATGCCGTTGTGGCATCCGTCAGTTTTGTCCAGCGGGGATTCAAAGGTCCCTGAAAACCGAAACGGATGGTCTTGAGCATGTAAATGGCGGTGATGACGATGCCAAGTACGGCCAGCACGGTGTGCCAGCGGTATTGGTCCCAGGCGCTCAAGAGCACCATGATCTCGGCGACAAAGTTCGCGAAACCAGGAACACCGGCGGAAGCAAAGGCGACCATGATAAAGCAGGTGCCGACAAAAGGCAATTGTTTGACCAGTCCGCCCAATTCATCCAGGTTGCGTGTCCTGGTCTGGTCGGCAATGAATCCGGCCAGGGCGAAGGCAAGCGCCGCCATGATGCCGTGGGCGAACATAAGCAGGACAACACCGTTGAGGCCGATGATGTTAAAACAGGCAAGCCCTAAAAGGATATAGCCCATGTGGCTGCAGCTGGAATAGGCCAGCACATACTTAATATCGCGTTGGGTCAGGGCCACAAGGCCGCAGAAGATGATGTTAACAACGGCCAGTGCGGCAACAAGGGGCATCCAGTTGTGGGCGGCTTCGGGCATCAATTGGATGGCGAAGCGGATGATGGCATAGGCGCCCATTTTCTTCAAGACGCCGGCAT
>JAYVSG010000094.1:0-6626 GCA_043775535.1 Candidatus Omnitrophota bacterium | reverse complement strand
TCCCAGTTCTTTTCTTGGCAATGGTCATGTTGGTCACGCCTGCCATGGCAGAAGCGAAATATTCGATCAAGCAGATGACCCCCCAGGTGCAGCAGGCCTTAGACAGCCGCCGCGAGCGTTTTGACGAATTGCGCCAGTTGAAATCCTCCGGCGCCATAGGTGAGAACAACCAGGGTTATGTCGAAGCGTTGAAGGGTGAAGGTAGCAGCATTGTTTCTGCAGAGAATGCTGACCGCCGTGCGATCTACCAGACCATTGCCCAGCAGAACGATTTGGAAGGTGCCCTTGATACCATCGAATCTGTGTTCGCCCAGGTGCAGAGGGACAAGGCAGCCGCCGGTGACAAGGTCCAGACCACGGATGGGGCTTGGATCACCAAATAATGAAGTTCAGGCGCATCCTCGTCTGTTGTTCGCTCAATCCGCAAGCGCGCGGTATGTTGTCCAATAGCATCCAGTTCGCACGCGCCTTTGGGGAAGAGCTGCATTTTTGCCATGTCGGTGAAGATGACCCGGAGATACGCCGCCGCTTGTTCCTTTTCCTGGAAGACATGGGCATCAAGGATGTGAAGCCTGTGCTCATCCGTGGCGGCAGCCCGGATAAGGTGGTCTGTGGTTTCGCGCGTGAGATCGGTGCCGACCTCATCATGGCCGGGGCCCTCGCGCATGAAAGTTCCTTGGTCGGCATCTTTGGTTCCGTGGCCCGCCGCATTGTCCGCCGGGCAGATTGTTCCGTCCTGCTTTTGACGGGTGTTCCTCAGCCTGCGTTCCGCAGCATGATCGCAAATATCCGTTATGAAGAAAGTTCCCGCTGCCTGATGCATTGTGCCATTACGCTGGCAGAGCATTACCGTGCCCGCCTGCATATTGCCCATGAATATGATTATCGCCTGCGTTTCCTGCATTCGGAAGCAGCGGGCAATGAGCGCGCCGTGCGGAATTATGAACATGAATGCGAGGCGGTCGAAGAAAGCCGTTTGAGGGATTTCCTGCGGGATTTTGACTGGCAGAAGATACATCCGGTGCCGGTATGCCTCAAGGGGACGGATGGTTCCGAGTTGACGCGCTACGCGCGGAAATTCGGGGCAGACCTGATATTGGTGCCGGTCAAGGCCATTTCGTTCTGGGACCGTTTCTTCCATGCCCAGGCAGAGGTGCTGTTGCAGGACATGCCCTGTTCCATATTATTTTACCGGGTGAGCGCGCATGGTTAATTTGACCCATCACGAGACCACCATCTTATTCCTATCGCTGGCCGTGCTTTTATTCTCGGCACGCCTGTTGGGGGAGCTTGCCCGCCGCTTTAACCAGCCGGCCGTGTTGGGTGAGATCCTGGCTGGCATCCTGTTGGGGCCCACTTTATTCGGCAGTTTTTTTCCGCATATGCAGCATCTGCTGTTTCCGACCGAGGGGCCATTGCCCTTGGTCTTCAAGACCTTCATGAGCATTGCCGTGGTCTTGTTCCTGCTGGTCGCCGGTATAGAAGTTGACCTGTCCACCGTATGGAGACAGGGGAAGTCCGCCATCATGATCAGCCTGACAGGTTTGGTCATCCCATTCACGTTCGGTGTATTGACCGCAGGGCTGCTCTTGGACATGGGCAGGGCCGCTTCTGTCAACGACCCTTTTGTTTTCTCCCTTTTCTTGGGGACGGCCTTCGCCATTTCCGCCTTGCCTGTCATTGCCAAGATCATGATGGACCTGAATTTATACCGTTCAGACCTTGGGATGATCGTCATTTCTGCGGCGATCATCGATGACCTGATGGGATGGATGATATTCGCCGTCATTTTGGGGATGATCGGTGCGGGCAGTGTTGACATCACCCAATTGATCACCATGACCCTGGTATTTGTCGGGTTGGTATTGTTCATTGGACGTTGGATGATGGACCGGATCCTGCCATGGCTGCAGGCGCATACCAGCGGAGAGGGTGCGGTCACCGGTTTCATCCTCGCCGGGGCCTTGCTCTGCGCGGCCACGACCGAGCTTATCGGGATCCATGCCTTATTCGGTGCTTTTATTTTCGGTGTGGCGCTTGGCGACTCGCGGCATCTGAGGGAAAAGACCCGCTCCAGCATCGAGCAATTTGTTTCGTTCTTTTTCGCGCCTCTGTTTTTTGCCAGCATCGGCTTGAAGGTGAACTTCATCGCCAATTTTGATCTGCTCTTGACCGTCATGATGATCGTCCTGGGCAGCTCCGGAAAACTATTGGGCTGCGGTCTGGGTGCCAGGCTTGCAGGTTTTGCGCCGCGCCAGGCATGGGCCATCGGTTTTGGCATGAATGCGCGCGGGGCCATGGAGATCATTCTGGGCTTATTGGCCTTGCAGGCGGGATTGATCGATGAGCGCATCTTTGTTTCCCTGGTCATCATGGCCCTGGTCACATCCATGACCAGCGGCACCTTGATGCAGGCGATCATGCGCACTAAGCGCCAAAAACGTTTTTATGAATACCTCAGTCCTAAATTTTTTGTCCAGCCGCTCAAAGGTCAGGACCGGCGTGAAGTGATCGAAGAATTGTCCCATGCCATTGCCCGGGAGACAGGTTTGAATGCGCTGACCATCACCGAGGCGGTGTGGGAGAGGGAACAGATCATTGCCACCGGTTTAAAGAATGGGTTGGCAGTGCCGCATGCCCGCATGGAAGGACTGAATGCGCCTGTGATCCTAGCGGTGGGAGTTTCGTCTAAAGGCATTGATTTTGATTCCCCGGATGGATTGAGTGCCAAGCTGATCTTCCTGATCTTGACCCCGGCCGTGGATTATGAGGCCCAATTGTCCATCCTGGCGGATGTGGGGTCTGTGTTCAGTGACCATGCCTTGGTCGAGAAGGCCCAGGAAGTTAAGACATTCACAGAGTTCCTTGCCCTTGTTAAGACAGGATGATACAATCAGCCAATGTCCAATACTGAATTAAAACCTATTGTCCTGCCTGACAATTTCAATTACATCGCCGTTTTCCTGTCATTTGCCTGTATGTTGCGCTGTTCCTACTGCATCAACCACCATGGCGGGGACCTGGTCAAGAAGCGCTGGATGTCCGGAGAGGACTGGGTGAGGGGCCTTAACAGGATCGTTAGCGCCCAGAACCTGCCGTTGACCCTGCAGGGCGGCGAACCTACGGTGCATAAGAATTTCTATTCGATCGTGAAGGGTTTGAAGCCGGAATTCGCCATAGACCTTTTGACCAATCTCGAAGTCGATGCCGACCAGTTCATGGGCCACATCCCATCGGGCCGCATCAAGCGCGACGCGCCCTATGCCTCGATCCGTGTTTCCTATCACCGCGGCCAGCAGGACCCGGATGTGCTCTTAAAACGTGTGCGGTATTTCCTGGATAAGGGGTATCATGTGGGTGTCTGGGCCGTCGACCATCCGGAATATATGGACGAGACCCGTCAGGTGCAGAAGAGGGCCCAGGAGATGGGGATCGATTTTCGCCTTAAAGAATTCTTGGGCCCGCATAATGGCCGCAATTACGGCACCATGCGTTATCCCGAAGCGGTTAATTCACAAATGCTCCGCAAGGCAGACTGCCGCACCACGGAATTCTTGATCGATCCGGGTGGGGACGTGTTCCGCTGCCATTCAGACCTTTATGCGCACCGTTTCTCACTGGGTAATATTCTTGATCCTGAGCCGCCCAAATTGCTGGGGCAATGGGCGCCGTGCGCCGTATACGGCAAATGCAATTCATGTGATATCAAGGTGAAGAACAACCGTTTTGAGGAGTATGGGCATTCATCGGTCGAGGTCCGCAATATCGGTGAACCTATAGCGAAGAACCGGGAATATGTTGAGGAAGTCATCAATACCTACGGTAAACAAGACGCTGTCCCTGCGGCTAAATGAGCAAACCAAGAAATATCCTGATCGTTAAGACCGGTTTCTCCGAATTCCTCGACCGAGGCATTTCCACCACGGTCAGTCTCGGGGATGTTCTGATCTGTACCGCGCTCCTGCATGTGTATAAGAATGACCGTGTCACCTGGGTTACGGATTGGCAGGCCAGGGAACTCTTGCAGGGCAATCCGCAGATACAACGCTTGTTGATATTCGGTACGGAAGCGCTCGACATCATTGCCGCCCAGGATTTTGACATCCTGGTCAATCTTGAAAAAGACATTGGCATCTGCACCTTTCTCAACCGCATCAAGGCGGTCACGAAATATGGTTTCTATTTTGATGACAAGAGCCATGGCATCATGACCCGCAAGAGCTCCACCGAATATCTGTTGGCGGGACAGGAGAACCACGGCAACATACAAAAGAATGCTTTGGAATTGTTGTATGAAACGGTGGATGAGCAATGGCAGGGTCAGGGTCTTGTGCTGCCGCCCCAGCCTGCGGCAGAACCGCTTCATGATATCGGCTTCAATCACAGCGTCGGCAGTAAATGGCCAACCAAGGCCTGGCCGATGGACCATTGGAAAAAATTGGCCGCCTTGCTCGAGGGTCATTGCAGCATCAGCTGGCAGCAGGGTCACGAAGACCTGATCAAATATATCCAGTGGATCAACAGCTGCAGGGTCATCGTTACGTCCGATTCATTGGGACAGGCCATCGGGCAGGCTTTGGGCAAGGACGTCATCACCCTGTACGGCCCGACGAATTATTTGCGCATGAAGGGGATCCCCAAGGTCGAGGTCGTGCCTTCAACGCTCGCCTGTCCGCATATGCCGTGCTATTTGCCCAAGTGCACCTTTGATAAATTTTGTATGGAATATATCCTGCCTCAACAGGTGGCAGAAATGTGCAAGGAGCAGTTAAAGTGCAAAATATCCTAGTGACCGGCGGGGCAGGTTATGTCGGCGCCGTACTTGTGCCAAAGCTTTTGAAGGCGGGTCATCGTGTGACGGTGCTGGACCTTTACCTTTATGGGGACGATGTGCTCGACAGTGTTAAAGCTGATCCCCGTTTGAAGCAGGTGAAGGGGGATATCCGCGACGTCAAGCTCCTGGAAAAAGAAATGCCCGGCATCGACGTGATCATCCACCTGGCCTGCATTTCCAATGATCCCAGCTATGAATTGAACCCCGCCTTGGCCAAGACCATCAACTACGATGCCTTCCTGCCGCTGGTGGCCATTGCCAAGAAAAATCGGGTGAAGCGTTTCATTTTTGCTTCCAGTTCAAGCGTCTACGGCGTCAAGGAGACCCAGGATGTCACCGAGGACCTGCCGCTTGAGCCGTTGACCGATTATTCCAAGTACAAAGCTTTGTGCGAGACCCATTTGCTCGAAGAGCAGACAGATGATTTTACTGTTCTGATCCTGCGCCCGGCCACGGTTTGCGGATATTCGCCGCGCCTGCGTCTAGATCTGACCGTCAATATTTTGACCAATCATGCGGTCAATAATAACCGCATCAAGGTTTTTGGCGGCGGGCAGAAGAGGCCCAACATCCATATCGAGGATGTGACCGATCTTTATATCGAGAGTTTGGCCTACCCTAAGGAAAAGATCGCAGGCAAGATCTTTAACGCCGGTTATGAGAACCACACCGTGCGCCAGATCGCCGATCTGGTTAAGGAGAACCTGGGGCGTTCCGATATTGAGATCGTGGTCGAGCCAACCAATGACAATCGTTCCTACCATATCTCATCCGCCAAGATCAAGAACGAGCTTGGCTTCGAGCCCAAGCACACCATCGCGGAAGCGGTGCGCGACCTGAGACAGGCATTTGAAGCAGGCAAGGTTCCCAATTCCATGACCGACAATAAATATTTCAATATCAAGACCATGCAGGCTATTGATTTGCAATGAGCGATATCAAAAAACAACTATTGGAGCAGATGCTGAAGATCCGCAGGGCCGAAGAGAAGATCGTCGAGGTCTATGCGAAAGATCAGATGATGCGCACGCCTACCCATCTTTCGATCGGGCAAGAGGCGGTGGCAGCAGGATTATCACTGGCACTGCGTTCCGACGACCAGGTCTTTACCGGTCACCGCTGCCATGCGGCCTATCTGGCCAAGGGCGGCGACTTCAATGCTTTTTTTGCCGAGCTTTGCGGCCGTAGTACCGGTATCAGCGGCGGCCGTGCCGGCTCCGCGCATTTGACCGATCCCTCCGTACATGTCTATTCCTCACCCATCTTGGGCGCCATGATCCCGGTTGCCGTGGGTGCCGCCATGGCCTTTAAGATGGATGCCAAAGATTCCGTTGCGGTGTCCATATTCGGAGATGCTACGATCGAAGAGGGCGTGTTCCCTGAAAGTGTCAACTTTGCCCTCACCAAGAAGCTGCCTGTTCTATTCTTGTGCGAGAACAATCTTTATTCAACTCACTCGCCGTTAAGTGTCCGCCAGCCGCCTTCCAAGATCCATGAACGCCTGCGCTCACCGGACCTGAAGACCCGCTGCATTGACGGCAATGATGTAGAACTTGTGTATAAGACCTTAAAGGATGTCATCACCGAGATCAGGCAGACGGGCATGCCGCAATTCGTGGAATGCATGACCTACCGTTTCCGTGAACATGTGGGCCCGTTGTTCGACTACGACCGCGGCTATCGCAGCCGGCAGGAAGTGGATGAGTGGATGTCCCGCTGTCCGATCAAACGTTTCAGCGCCCAGTTGTTGTCGGAAAAGACCATGGATCAGGCAGGTATCGATGCCTTGGAT
>JAYVSG010000093.1:0-9754 GCA_043775535.1 Candidatus Omnitrophota bacterium | reverse complement strand
TTGTTGATTTTTATTTCAATATCACCATCCTGTCGGTGTGGGTCATTTACAAGGAGGCCAATGCCCTGCGGTCCATGCTGTGGATCGCCGCCTTTATTTTTCTGGGGAGCATTGCCACGGCATTTTATGTATTCCTTCAACTGGTCATCTTGAAGAAAGGCGAAGGCGTGGAGGCTGTTTTGCTGCGCCGCACGTGATATGATCAAAACAGTCCATATTCTTTTGTGCCTTGTATTCATTGCAGGCTGTGCTCAAGCTCCGGCATCGCGCTGGAAATTAAGGACAAGCGATTTTGCGCAAACAGCATCCGTCGAGGCCGAGAAAGAAGGGGCGCCATTGCCCCTTCCACTGCGGGGGGTCGGGGTCAAGACCTTGTTCATGATGCGAGTGTTCACGGCAGCTTTTTACATGCCGGCAGATCTTCCTGCAGAGAAGGCGTTGGAGGATGTGCCTAAATCCCTGGAGGTGCGGTATTTTGTCAGCATTGGTTCCAGTCAGTTCAAGCAATACACCATTGATCGCATGAAGGCCAATCTGTCTCCCGACGAGTTCAATGGGCTTAATGACCGTTTTGCTCTTTTGGATACAGCCTTGCCTTCTGTTAAGAATGGGGATGTATTGCTGATGTCCTATGCGCCGGGGCAGGGGACTTCCTTTATTTTTAATGGAGCCTCGCTCGCGACTGTTCCAGGTGCTGATTTTGCCAAGGGCTTGTTCGCAACCTGGATCGGACCCAAGCCTTTTGATGCCATCTTAAAGAAACAGGTGCTGGGGATAGACAAGGCGGCCTATGACAATTGAAATGGTGTTGATCGCCTGGGGCCTGGTCGCCGGGATGATGTTTGTATTATGGCTGGTGCAGGTGAAGACAAAGAATGCCAGTTTTGTTGATCTGGGATGGACCATGGGCCTGGTCATTTGCGCCGGGGTATATGCATGGCATGCCGAAGGATGGGCAACGCGCAAGGCCTTGATCTTTGCGATGGTCTTCGTTTGGGCTTTTCGACTGTGCAGTCTGCTTGTCCGCCGGTTGATGAAAGACCCGTCGGAAGACAGCCGCTATCGCCGCATCCGGGAAGATTGGAAAACCGGGCAGAACTTCAAGTTTTTTTGGATGTTCCAGTTCCAGGGCCTGCTCGACGTGGTCCTGTCCCTGCCTTTCTTGTTAGTCTGTTTGGACCCGCACCCGGCCTTGTCATGGCTGGAAATCTTTGGGATAATATTATGGTTGATGGGACTGATGGGCGAAACAGCTGCCGATGAACAAATGCGTCGGTTCAAGGAAGATGCGGCCAATAAAGGCAAGACCTGCGATATCGGATTGTGGCATTTTTCCCGGCATCCCAACTATTTTTTTGAGTGGTTGATCTGGGTGGGATATTTTGTTTTTGCCCTGGGCAGTCCCTGGGGCCTGACGGCGGCGCTGTCACCCATTCTGATGTTGTATTTCTTGCTTAAGGTCAGCGGCATACCGCTGGCGGAAGCGCAGGCATTGAAGACCAAGGGCGAGGCCTATCGCCGTTACCAGGCCGCAACCAGCATGTTCATCCCGTTACCCAAAAGGAAGATATGAAATTTCTCGTGCCTTTATCCCAAAAGATGATCGAACAAGGGGCCATACCCGATGTTCTTATCCGTTGGGGCATGCGCCGGCTTTTGGCAGGCAAGATCAGGGAAGAGCAAAAGGATGGCGTGGAGGCGGGCCTGGCCCGTTTGATGGCGCTCATCCGGGACATGAAGGCCGCACCCATTGCCGTGGCCACGGGTGAAGCCAATGCACAGCATTATGAAGTGCCCACGGAATTCTTCCAGCTCTGCCTGGGCAAACATCTGAAGTATAGCTCCTGTTATTACAAGACCGGCACGGAGACCCTCGATGAAGCAGAGGCGGACATGCTTGCCTTGACCTGCGAACGCGCGGACCTTAAGGACGGACAGCAGGTCCTGGAATTCGGCTGCGGCTGGGGTTCACTTTCCCTGTTCATGGCGGCCCGATATCCCAATGCCCGTATCACATCGGTATCCAATTCGCGCACCCAGAAGATCTTCATCGATGCCGAAGCGCAAAAACGCGGCCTGAAGAACCTGACCGTCATCACCTACGACATGAATGCCTTTGTTACCCCGGAGAGATTCGACCGCATCGTTTCCGTTGAAATGTTCGAGCATATGCGCAATTGGGGGAAATTGCTGCAAAAGGCAGCCTCGTTCCTCAAGGATGGAGGCAGCATCTTCATCCATATCTTCACCCACCGCGAGTATGCCTATTTGTACGACCACACGGATGAGAGCGATTTCATCGGCAAATATTTTTTCACCGGCGGTATCATGCCGTCCGATGACCTGATGCTGTATTTCCAGGAGCATTTCATCCTGGAAGAGCATTGGCGTATCCCGGGCATCCATTACGGCCAGACCTCCGAGCATTGGCTCAAGAACATGGATGCCAATAAAGAAAAGATACTTCCCATTTTTAAGGCGACATATGGGGATAATGGATATATCAAATGGTGGCATTATTGGCGCATCTTCTACATGGCCTGCGCCGAATTGTGGAATTACAAGAATGGCACCGAGTGGATGGTCAGCCATTACCGTTTACGCAAAAGGTGATATGCAAAAATTAGCGATCATAGGGACGGGGATATCGGGGATGGGGGCAGGGTATTTCCTGCGGGACAAATACGATATCACCTTCTATGAGAAGAATGACTACGCAGGCGGGCACACCAATACCGTTACCCTTAAAGAGAACGGCCAGGACGTGCACGTGGATTCCGCCTTCATGGTCTACAATGAGAGCACCTATCCGCTGTTGACCCGCCTGTTCACCGAATTGAAGGTGCAGACCAAGGCGACCTCCATGTCCTTTAGCGTCCAGCACGTGCCGACCGGCCTGGAGTATTGCGGCACCGGTCTGGATGGTCTTTTCGCCCAGCGTAAGAATTTATTGAACCCGCGTTTCATTGCCATGCTGCTCGAGATCCAACGTTTCAATAAAGAAGCGGTAGAGGTACTCGAGGACGAACAATATTCCCAGTGTTCCCTGGCGGCATACATGTTGAAGAAGGGCTACAGCGATGATTTCCTGTATAAGTTCCTGATCCCCATGAGCTCCGCGGTATGGTCGACCCCGGTCGATACCATGCTGCAATTCCCCGCCGTGACCCTGGTGCGTTTTTTTAAGAACCATTGTTTCCTGGGACTGGAAGGACATTTGCAATGGCGCACCTGCGTCGGCGGCAGCCGTCAGTACCGGGATAAGCTGCTGGCCAAGGTCAACGCGCGTGTATGGACGGACAGGGGGGTGGTCAAGGTCGTGCGGGGTAAGGCCAAGGTCACGGTCATTGATACGACAGGTGCGGCACAAGAGTATGACAAGGCTATCATTGCCTGCCATGCCGATGATGCATTGGCCCTGCTTGCGGAGCCGACCGCCTTGGAGGCCCGGCTGCTGGGGGCCTTCGATTATTGTGATAATAAGACGACCGTGCACAGCGACCGGTCCGTGATGCCCAGGAACAAAAGGGCCTGGTCCTCGTGGAATTACCGCATCCAGAAGGACGGGCAAGGCGGCTGGGACACGACCACCATTTATGACATGAACAGTTTGCAGGGCGTTTCACAGCGCAAGGACCATTTCGTCTCCATCAATGACCCCGGCCTTGTTGATCCGGTCAAGATCATGTGGGAGACCGTCTATCGCCATCCGGTGTACAGTGTGGCGGGGCAGAATGCGCAGAAGGAAATGCACCTGTTGAATCAGGACGGGCAATTGTATTTTTGTGGAGCATATTTCCGTTATGGGTTCCATGAGGACGGCCTGTGGTCCGGTCTCAATGCCGCGCGGGCCCTGGCGGGGGAGAATATCTGGCAATGAAGTCCTGTTTATACGAAGTCAAGATCGTGCATGAGCGCCGTGAACCCAAACAGTACCGTTTTGAACATACGGTATTCATGTTCTATCTTGACCTAGATGAGCTCGATGTGTTGGCCCGGAAGACTTGGCTGTTCGGCCACAACCAGGGCAGGCCCTATGATTTCCGTGAGAGCGACCATATCGGCGATGTGAGGACTTTCCTGGGCAAGCATGGCATTTCCGACGTAGTTAAGAACATCAGGCTCCTGACCAATGTACGCACCTTCGGCCACATCTTCAACCCGGTCTCTTTTTATTTCTGCTTCAGCGGTGATGATCGGCCGGTGTGCACCGTTGTTGAGATCGGCAATACGTTCGGTGAGTTGAAATATTTTTTCCTGGGGCCGGAGAAGCGTTCCGAAAAGTCCTTTAAGGACCGGCAGGTGAAGTATTATTATATCTCGCCGTTCACCGACCTGGACAATATCCTGGACTTTGACATCCAGGTCCCGGACGCTGGACTTAAGATCGGCATTGATGTGATCAAGGATGAGCGGAGGTTCTTCTATTCATCCATGCTGGGTAGACAACGGTCTTTCACCACGGCGAATTTATTATGGCACACGGTAAGGTTCCCGTTCATTACGCTCAAGGTCATTTTCTTGATCCACTGGCATGCGGTAGTGCTACATTTCATCAAGAAGGTCAAATATCACCCCAAGGAAGAGGATCCAGAGATGCAGCGCGACCTGGAGCGTCCTTGGGTCAAGAGGTAAGGCCATGGATTTTTGTGAACCGATGTTGATGTGTGAGAAGATCATCCATAATGTATTCACGCCCTTGCGCCTGGGGCAGATGACCATGGAGCTTCCCAGCGGCGAGAAACGTGTCTACGGCAATGAACCGCAGGGCATCCGCGCCCATATCCGCATCAAGAACAAGCTTTTCTTCAGGAAATGCGTCCTGTACGGGGATGTCGGTTTCGGGGAATCCTATGTGGACGGGGACTGGGACACGGAAGACATCACTGCGGTCATCAAGTGGATGATCCATAATGTCGAACACCATCCGACCCTCATGGCGGATAATACCAAGAAGACGCCGGTCAATTGGTTCAGGCTTTTTAACACCCTGGCGCATCAATTCAGGGACAATACCGTCACCGGCAGCCGCAAGAACATCTCCGCTCATTACGACCTGGGCAATGATTTCTTCAAGACCTTCCTCGACCCGACCATGGCCTATTCGTCCGCATATTTCAACGGCCCTGCCCAGACCCTGGAGCAGGGGCAGATCGCCAAGTTCGACCTGTGGTGCCGTAAATTGAGGTTGAAGGCGACCGATCATGTGCTGGAGATCGGCGGCGGATGGGGTGGTTTCGCTTTGTACGCGGCGAAAAATTATGGGTGCCGGGTCACGCTCATCACCATTTCCAAGGAGCAGTTCGATTATTCCACGGAGCTGTTCAGGAAGAATGGGGTCAGCGACCGGGTGGACGTGCAGTTCGCCGATTACCGCAATATCGAAGGGCAATACGACAAGATCATCTCGATCGAAATGATCGAGGCCGTGGGCCATAAATTCCTGCCCGTGTATTTTGGCCAGATCCACCGCCTCTTGAAACCTGATGGACTGGCGGGCCTGCAGATGATATTATCTCCTGACCACCGGTACGAGAGTTTTCGGTCGAACGTGGATTGGATCCAAAAACACATTTTCCCCGGAAGCTTGCTTCCATCGATGAAGGCCATCCACGATGCTTTGTTTGTCACGGGGAACTTGAACATTTTTGACTATGAGGACATTTCCCCCAGCTATGCTCGCACGCTAGCGCTGTGGCGCGATGCGATGAATGCATCCGGGGGAAAGGTGGAAGCTCTGGGTTTCGATAAGGATTTCTTACGCAAATGGAACTATTACTTTTCGTATTGCGAAGCGGCTTTCGCCATGCGCAATATCGCCGTGGTGCAGGCCGTCTTCAGCCGGCCCAATAATTATCAATTGAATTAACAGGGAGAGTTTTATGAACGCCGAACAGCCGTTG
This sequence comes from Candidatus Omnitrophota bacterium, assembly GCA_043775535.1. Lineage (GTDB taxonomy): Bacteria > Omnitrophota > Gorgyraeia > Zapsychrales > Fredricksoniimonadaceae > JACQQW01. The sequence continues at coordinate 3,851 of JAYVSG010000093.1, read as the reverse complement.
GTCCATAAGATCATTGATTTTGTCGCCGAGAATGCGGTCAAGTACAGTTTCCAGGTCATAGGGGGGATGGTCATCCTTCTTTGCGCGTGGATCCTCTCGCGCTTCGTGTCCAAGCTCGTCAACCGTTCCTTGATGGAGAAGAAGATCGACATCACCATCATCAAGTTCCTGACCCAGGCCGTGCGCATGGTCATCATGGCGCTGGGGATGCTGATGACGCTCAGTTCCTTTGGTGTCCAGATAGCTCCTTTGCTGGCGGGCTTGTCGGTCGCGGGTGTCGGTGTGGGTCTGGCGCTGCAGGGCCCCTTGTCCAACTATGCTTCCGGTGCCACGCTCATCTTTACCAAGCCTTTCAAAGTGGGGGACATTATTGAGGTCAACGGCTACCAGGGCGAGGTGATCGACATTTCCCTGCCGCGCACGGAACTGACCGGCATCGACGGCAGTATCATCATCATCCCCAACAAGCACATCATCGGCGAGGTGATCAAGAATTATTCGCATTACCGCAAGCTTGAGATCAATATCGGTGTTGCCTACGACAGCGATGTGAACAAGGCCATGAGCATCATCCAGGGCATCATCAAGGCCGAGCCGCATATTCCCAACAAGGAAGTGTACCGGTTGGGCATCCATGAATTCGGGGATTCCGCCATCATCCTGCAGAGTGCGGTGTGGGTCCAGCAGGCCGAATACTCCGTCGCGAAGTTCGCCATCAACAATGCCATTCTGGACCAGTTCCGTGCCAATGGGATCGTCATGCCCTTCCCGCAGAGGGATGTGCATATACATCAGAAACAGTCGTAGTGTGCTATAATCCAAGTGTGGTCTAACGTAGTCCTAAGGAGGATGATATGTCTGAAGAGAAAAAAGAAGGTTGCTGCGGTACCCACGGTTCCAGCGGTCCCTGCTGTTCCGGTAAGAAGCTTTTGATCGGCCTTTTGGTCGGTGCCTTGATCTTTGCAGCAGGCATGCTCTTTGCCAAGACCTGCCCCCTAGGCGGCGCCAAGATGTGCCCCATGAGCACAAAATAGGGGACGGAGCCCTATTTCGCAGGCTCGATGTGCACGACGATGTCGGCAAAGGGCAGGGGTGAGGCGAGCAATTTGTCCTTGACCCGGTGGCCCAGTTCGTGTGAGGCGAGCACGGTCATCTGACCGTCCACCTCAACATGTATTTCCACAAAGAAACGGGTGCCGCTTTTACGCACCAGGCATTTTTCAATGGCCTTGACCCCGTCAACGGACAGGGCCATGAGGCGGATGGCGCTGATGATGGAAGGGTCGGCTGCTGCATCCATGATCTCCTGGATGGCCATGTTCAATAAGGTCACCCCGTTATAGGCGATGATCAGGCTGGCAAAGAATGCAGCCCAGTCATCCGCTCCCTTGAACTTCTCCCCGCCCACTAGGGCAATAAATATTCCGATCAGGGCTGCGAATGAGGTAATGGCATCCGAACGGTGATGCCAGGCATCGGCCTGCACGGAAACGCTGTGCATGTGTTTGCCGGTTTGGATCAGGCGGCGGAACAGGAATTCCTTGATGAGGATGACCCCCAATAGGACGAAGAGGGTGAAGGGTGCGGGCGAACGGTCTGGGGTGATGATCTCCCGGATGCTGCCCCAGGCAATGCCTCCGGCAGCGGCCAGCAGGGCCATGGCCACGGCTAGGGCGGCCAATGGTTCGGCCTTGCCGTGCCCGAAGGGATGGTCCTTGTCCGGCGGGATGGCGCCGATCTTCAGCCCGCTTAGGACGATCAGTGAGGAAAAAATATCCAGTGTGGATTCAATGCCGTCGGCGACCAAGGCATAGGTATTGCCGATGACGCCGGTCGTGATCTTGATCACGGCCAGTGCGAAATTGATGAACAGGCCGAAGAGGACGCCGCGTGTGCCCCGATGGTGGGTCTCATTTGACATAAAGTGATTCTAGCCTATAATGATGCCGTTTTCAATGAGCCAATCAAACCGTTATCCACAGAAAGCAGGGCTGTATGTCCCAACAGGTGATCTCTTTTAATTATACATTGACCGACAAATCCGGTAAACAGTTGGATGTTTCCGAACCCGGCCATCCTTTGATCTTCATTTCCGGCTCCGGGCAGATCATCCCTGGCCTGGAGAATGTGCTTTTGGGACTTAAAGCAGGCGATACAAAGACCATTGTTGTGCCGGCCAAGGACGCCTATGGTGAACACAATCCCGAGTTGATCTATAAGGTCAAAAGCAGCCAATTGCCCAAACCGGATGTGCAGGTCGGTGATATGTTCGAAGTTGGGAGCGCGGAGCAATACTTTCCGGTCACCGTGGCCGCCATTGAAGGCGAGGACATTACGCTCGATGGCAACCATCCTTTGTCCGGCCAGGAATTGACCTTCGCGGTCGAGATCGTGGAAAAACGTCCGGCCACCACGCAGGAACTTGAGCACGGGCACGTGCATGGTGCTGGCGGCTGCAACCATTGATCAAATTGCGTTGGGCAAGGGTCCTGACCTTAACGGCCATTGCCTGGTACCTGCTCCTGATCACGGTGCATTATTTCAATCAGAGGCCGTTGTGGAACGATGAAGCCTGCGTCCTGGCGAACATCCAGAACCTTAGGCCCCGGGAGATCCTTTCGCAGCCGTTGACCCACGTCCAGCAATTCCCGCGGTTGTATCTCCTTTTGATACAGAAGATCTCTGCGGCGTGGGACCGTTCCCTCCTGTCATTGCGTTTCCTTCCTTTTGTATTCATGTCCACCGCTTTCCTGGTCTGGTTGAGGCTGGCAGGGGACGTGTTACAGAAGGAGAGGGACCACCTTACCTTCGTGCTCTGTTGGGCGGCGTCTATGCCGCTCATTTATTATGCGGCGGAATTAAAACAGTATTCCATGGATGTGCTTGCGGTGGGACTGTTCCTGTTATTCTCGACCCGCCAGCAAAAGATCAAGGCCGAAAATCCGTCGGTGTATCCTGTCTTGCTGGCACTGCTGCCGTTGCTGGGCTTCTTTTCCTACGCGATCTTCCTGATGTTCGTCTTTCCATTGTTCAATTCCCTGCGCCTGCAAGGGCCAAAGAAAAATAATGTCCTGATTTATCTGTCCAGTTGCGTGACCGTGATCGCCCTGGTCTATTGGTTCGATATGCGCATCGGGAACGGGGCGGCATTGCGGGAATATTGGCATGATTATTTCATTTCTTTCGCTTCTGTGGGAGAGTTTTTCAAGACCTTCGGGGAGGGTGTCAATAACCTGGTCTCGCGTTGGTTCTCTGATTTTCCAAAGTGGGTGCGCATGCCGGCACGGTTCTTCATGGCTTTTGGTTTCGTGTATATGATCCTTGGTTTCAGGAAAGCATTCAAGAAGGACGGGCAGATGTTCATTGCGGTCGGAACGGTCGCGCTGGTCGTGTTTATCGAACTGGCCCTTCTTGGTGCCCTCAAGGTCTATGCCTTCTCGGTGCCCCGGACATCGCTGTTCTTTTGTCCGATGCTCCTGCTTCTAACGGTGCAGGCGCTGGGGATCGTCCGGGAAAGATGGAAGTACGTGTATTGGCCGGTCCAGATCGGCTTTTGGGCCTATTTGCTCTTTGTGTGTGCGGGCATATCCCTGGAACTGTTCAAAGGGGACTTGGGGGCCCAAACCATCATTTGGCCCGGGCATTGACTCCCCAAACAGCCTGACGTATGCTATACTTTATAGATATTGTTATTATTCCTTTTCTTTCATTGAAGGTGTTCCATGCGTGCAGGCGTCATTGATATAGGTTCCTCCACCATCAAGCTCTTGATCGGCGAACGCCACGGCGACGACATCAGGATCATAGAGTCTTTGAAGAATACCATTCCGTTGGGCCAGCATTCCTTCCTC
>JAYVSG010000092.1:0-10044 GCA_043775535.1 Candidatus Omnitrophota bacterium | reverse complement strand
CTCACGGGGGCCGTAACGCGACGGGCAAGGATGTTGTTGAGTGGGCTAAGCAGGTGGTGTCTCTGGGTGCGGGTGAGATCCTTTTGACCAGCATGGATGCCGATGGCACCAAGAATGGTTTTGATATTGCCCTGACCAAGGCGGTCGCTGATGCCGTTAATGTCCCGGTGATCGCTTCCGGCGGGGCAGGGACCTTGCAGCATTTTGCGGATGTCTTCACCCAAAGCGGGGCAGACGCGGCTTTGGCAGCGTCGGTGTTCCATTTTGGAGAGATACCTGTCCCAAAGGTCAAGGAATTCTTAAAAACACAGAAAGTGAATGTCAGATGAGCAAGAACGAACAGGAAACCTTACAGATCACCAAGGACAACCTTGATAAATTGAAATTCACCGCCGAAGGCCTGATCCCGGCCATTGCCCAGGACTACAAGACGGGTGAAGTGCTGATGATGGCCTGGATGAACATCGATTCCCTGCGTGACACTTTAAAGAACGGCAAGGCGTCCTATTGGTCGCGTTCCCGTAAGACCTATTGGGTCAAGGGTGAAACGTCGGGGCATTTCCAACATGTTAAAGAAATATTCTATGATTGCGACTGCGATGTGCTGCTCATGAAGGTTGAGCAGATCGGCGCCGCCTGCCACACCATGGAACGCAGCTGTTTTTACAGGAAGATCCAATGAACCATCTATCCAAGGAAGAATTCTTAAAGCTTTCCACCAAAGGCAACCTGATCCCGGTCTATAAGGAAATACTGGGCGATCTGGAAACGCCGGTCTCTGCCTATTTCAAATTGGCGGGCCAGTCCAAACATTCTTTCCTGCTCGAGTCCGTTGAAGGCGGGGAAAAGTTTGCGCGCTTCTCCTTTATTTCGCGCGATCCCCAATTGATCGTCCGCAGCAAGGGCCGGCAAGCCGAGATCCTGCGCCTGGTCAAGGGCAAGCTCAGCCGCGAGAAGCGTTCATTTGAACAATCACCCTTGTCCATTGTGCGTGAATTGATGGAAGGGTATAAGGCGGTCGAGATCCCACAATTGCCCAGGTTTTATGGCGGCATGGTGGGATATTTGAGTTATGACTGCGTGCGTTTCTTTGAACGCCTGCCGGACACCAGTACGGACGACCTGAAATTAGATGATATGGTCCTGATGCTGGCTCGTGACCTGGTCATTTTTGATCATCGCCACCACACCATCAAGGTTGTTTCCTGCGTTTCTCTGGATAAGAAAGACACGGTCGCGGCCAAGCTGAAGAAATACAATGCGGCGTTGAAGAATATCGATATCTTGATCAAGGACCTGCGTAAACCCCTGACCATCAAAGAAACTCCCAAGAATGGCAAAGGCGTCAAGGTCACATCCAATTGCACGCAGTCCCAATATGCAGGCATGGTCAAGAAAGCAAAAGAGCATATTACGGCCGGTGACATCATCCAGGTGGTCCTGTCCCAGCGTTTTGCCGTGGATATCAGCGTTCCGCCCTTTGAGATCTACCGGGCCTTGCGTGCGCTCAATCCTTCGCCCTATATGTTCTATCTTAACATCGACGGTGTTCAGCTCGTTGGCGCCTCCCCTGAGCTTTTGGTGCGTTGTGAGAACGGTTTGGTCGAGACCAGGCCCATTGCTGGCACCCGTCCGCGTGGAAAAGATGAAGCAGGGGACCAAGCTCTTGAAAAAGAGCTCTTGGCCGACCCCAAGGAGAAGGCCGAGCACGTGATGTTGGTCGATCTGGGCCGTAATGACTTGGGCCGTGTGTGTGAACAGGGTTCGGTCGCCATTACTGAGTTCATGGGCATCGAAAGATACTCCCATGTCATGCATATTGTGAGCAATGTGCAGGGCAGATTGCATAAAAGTAAGGACGCTTTGGACGTTTTAGAGGCTTCTTTTCCGGCCGGTACGGTTTCCGGGGCGCCTAAAATACGCGCAATGGAGATCATTGAAGCGTTGGAAGGTCAAAAAAGGGGTCCTTACGCGGGAGCGGTCGGATACTTCAGCTTCTCGAAAAACCTTGATATGTGCATAACTATACGTACAATAGTGGTTTCGGCCGGGAAGGCCTATGTCCAGGCCGGGGCCGGTTTGGTGGCGGACTCAGATCCTGCCAAGGAATACACAGAAACCGTCAATAAAGCAAAAGCGCAGATCAAAGCTGTAGAGCTTGCGCACACTTAACAAAGAGGAGAACAACAAATGGAAGTTCGCATCAGATTACAAAAAGCAGGTAAATCTTCAACCAAATCTTATAACTACCGCATCGTGGCCCTGCCCAAAAAAGAAGGCCGTGACGGACGTACGCTGGATATCCTGGGTTATTATGACCCGGCCAAGAAGCCTGCCGCTTATTCGATCGATACGGTCAAGGTCAATGCTTGGATCGCCAAGGGCGCCCAGATGAGCGATACCGTCAAGACCTTGATGAAAAAAGCCGCTAAAGCCAAATAAATCCAGTACATAGATTAAGGACACCCAATGCCTCAAGATTCCGGTATGACGCAGATGCTATTCCTGTATGTCCCGATCTTCGCGATCTTCTATTTCCTGGTGATCCGTCCCCAGCAAACACAGCAGAAGAAGGTCAAGGCAATGCTGGCTGCTTTGAAGAAGAATGATGAAGTGGTGACCACTTCCGGCATCCATGGCACGGTCGCCATTGTCAAAGAAAAGACCGTGGTCGTGCGTGTGGATGAAGGATGCCGCATTGAATTCGACCGCGATTCCATCGCCCTCGTCAAAGGTGAAGTCAAACCCGAAGTCGTCAAATAAGAAAGGCTTCTCATGAGCAAGGATTTGCGCAAACGCATTTTTATCATCCTGGCGGTCATTGCCGGCTGTTTCATTTCTGTAGTACCTATTGAGAAGCGCATCAATTTGGGGCTGGACCTTAAGGTGGGTATGCATTTGATCCTTCGGGTCGAGAACGATGCCCTCAAGGATGACGCGGCCAAGAATGACGCGGTATTGCGTGCCATGGAAGTCCTTCGTAATCGTATCGACGGCTTGGGTGTCGGGGAGACCCTGATCCAGCGCCAGGGGCAGAATGATATCTTGGTCCAGTTGCCGGGTGTTACCGACCGCAACAGGGCCATTGAGATGGTCGGCCGTGTTGCCCATTTGGAATTCCGCATGGTCAACGCGGATGCGGAGAAGTTAAAGGCCGCGATTGCCGGCACTGTGCCGGAAGGCTATGAATTAAAGACCCTCAAGAAAGAGCAGGGTGGAGGCGGCGGCAGCATATTGGTTGGTAAGGAAGCGGTATTGGGCGGGGATTCTGTCAAGGATGCCAAGGTGGATTTTGACAGCCAGACAGGCATGCAGCCTAAGATCTCCCTGACCTTCAATGATAAGGGGGCCAAGACGTTTGCGGACCTGACCACTGCGCATGTGAATGAGCGCCTGGCCATTGTCCTAGACAATGAGGTTTTGTCCGCTCCGAATATCCGCGAGCCCATCTTGAGCGGCACCGCGGAGATCAGCGGCGAGTTCAAATTTGAAGAAGCATCCCTTTTGGCCCTGGCCTTGCGCACCGGTGCCTTGCCTGTGCCCATGCATATTGAAGAAGAGCGCACCATCGGACCTTTGTTGGGTAAGGACTCCATCCAGGCCGGTATCAATGCCACCATCTTGGGCGGCATCCTGATCGTTGCCTTCATGTCCATCTACTATATGATCGGTGGTTTGATCGCCTCTTTCGCGCTGGTCATCAACTTGCTGATGATCTTGGGAAGCATGGGGCTCATCAATATCCTGATGCCGGATTCACAGGTCACCCTGACCTTGCCGGGTATCGCGGGTATCATCCTGACCCTTGGTATGGCGGTCGATGCCAACGTACTGATCAATGAACGCATCCGTGAGGAATTGGCCAATGGCAGGCCCCTGGGTGCAGCCATCAATACCGGTTACGGCCGGGCATGGTCGGCGATCTTGGATTCCCACGTTACTTCCCTGATCGCGGCATTCTTCCTGGTCCAATTCGGTTCCGGCCCCATCAAGGGTTTTGCCGTTACCTTGTCGACCGGTCTTGTCGCGAGCTTGTTCACCTCCATTTATGTGACGCGTACCATTTTTAATTGGCTCGCGGAGGCAAAGGTCATCACGTCCCTGCCCATGATGCATGTGCTGGAGAAGCCGAATTTCAATTTCCTCAACAAGAAGTATATTTGCTTTGCCCTGTCAGGCGTCCTGATGGTCGTGGGCATGGTCAATTTGTACCAAAAGAAGGACAAGGCTTACGGTATCGATTTTGCAGGCGGACAGATCCAGGAATTCAAGTTCGCCAAACCGATCGATGCGGATGGCTTGAGGAATGCATTGAAGGAAGATGGCTTGGGCGATGCTGTCATCCAGACCTTTGCCAATGCGCCGGGCAATGTCATCGTCCGTACCGGCGAAGATAAGCATGACCTGATCATTGCTACCTTGAAGAAAAAGATGCCTGATAACGCCTTCGAGGTCCTGCGTGTCGAGAAGGTGGGTCCTGTGGTCGGCCAGTCCTTGCGCAATAAGGCCCTGTACGCCATCATCCTAGCCCTGATCGGCATGCTCATCTACATGGGCTTCAGGTTCAAGCATTTCAAGTTCGCGGCTGCGACCGTAGTCGCTATTTTCCATGACGTGTTGATCACCCTTGGTCTCGTGGTGCTCATGGGCCGTGAGATCGATCTCTTGGTTGTGACTGCCCTGATGACAGTGGCGGGTTATTCCACCAATGATTCCATCATCATCTACGACCGTGTGCGCGAGAATGTGCCCAAGGCCCGCAACAGGTCGCTGGCCGATATCATCAATGACAGTATCAACCAGACCCTGGGACGTACGCTCCTGACCACCTTCGTGACCATGCTGGCCGTCCTGGCCCTGTTCTTCGTGGGCGGGGAAGTGCTCAATACGTTCGCGCTGGTCCTGGTGATCGGGTTCCTTTTTGGGACCTATTCGACCGTTTACATTGTTTCGCCGCTCTTCCTTATGTGGAACGGCAATAAAAAATGGTAATGTAATGTGTTCAAATCGCTAGAATTCCTAATTGGCCAAAAGGTCAACACGGAAGACATTTTGAGAGCTCTCGTCGCCTTCGGGTTTACCCAGGCGACGAAAGTTTTTAAGGAGGGCGAATTTGCCCTGCGCGGCGGTGTCATTGACATCTATCCCGACCATTTTGAAGTGCCTGTCCGCCTGGACATCGATGACGATGTGATCCTCAAGATCACCGGTTTCGATCCGGCCACCGCCAGACCCATCGAAGACCACAAGATCGTCGTCATCCTGCCGTACAAGAAATCTTCCCTGCCTTTCTCGTCCGAAACGCCCATGAACAATTTCGTCGATATCAGCGACGGCGATTACGTGGTGCACAATAATCACGGCATCGGCCGGTTCATCGGTATCAAACCTTTGGATGCGGACCCGCTCAAGCGCGAACATTTGATCATTGAATATAAGGACGGGGACAAGCTCTTCGTCCCCAAGCATGACATCCATTTGGTGCAGAAATATGTCTCTTTTGCCAAGAAGAATGCCCGCCTGAATAAGTTGGGCAGCAAGGAATGGGTCGCCACCCGCAAGGCCATCGAGAAGAAATTGCGTTTATTGGCCGCGGAATTGCTGCGCACCCAGGCATTGAGGGCGCAGCTGCAAGGATTTGCCTTCTCTAAAGACACCCCATGGCAGCAGGAATTCGAGGCGAAATTTCCTTTCAAAGAAACCCCGGACCAGATCAAATCGACCGCAGAGGTCAAGAAGGACATGGAAGAGGCCAGACCCATGGACCGGCTCATCTGCGGGGACGTGGGTTATGGCAAGACCGAGGTTGCCTTGCGTGCGGCCTTCAAGGCCGTGATGGACCACAAACAGGTGGCCATTCTTGTGCCGACCACCATCTTGGCCGAACAGCATTTTTTTAATTTCCAGAAACGCCTCAAGGATTTCCCGGTCAAGGTGGGGATGCTGTCGCGTTTCCGCACCAAGGCGGAGCAAAAGGCCATCATTGCCGACCTGAAAGAAGGCAAGGTGGACATTGTCATTGGGACGCACCGCCTATTGTCCAAGGACATCGCCTTTAAGGACCTGGGACTTGTCATCATTGATGAGGAACAGCGTTTCGGGGTGCGTTCCAAAGAAAAGTTGAAACAGTTCCGTTTGCTGGCAGATGTGCTGACCCTGTCTGCGACCCCTATCCCGCGCACTTTGTATATGGCGCTTTCCGGTGCCAGGGATATGTCCGTCATTACGACCCCGCCGACCAACCGCATCGCGGTCAAGACGGAGGCCATTCCCTATGATGAAGAGATCATCGGGGAGGCCATCCATCGAGAACTCAAGCGCAAAGGCCAGGTTTTCTTCCTGCATAACCGTGTGGATAATATCGAAAAGATCGCGGATGGTATCCGTCACCTGGCCCCAGAGGCCCGTGTGGCGGTCGGCCATGGGCAAATGAGCCCTCGTTTATTAGAACAAATTATGTTAAAATTCCTCAAACATGAGATCGATATCCTGGTCTGTACGACCATTATTGAGTCAGGTATCGACGTACCGGCAGCCAATACCCTGATCGTCAACCGCGCGGACAAGTTCGGCCTGGCTGACCTTCACCAGCTGCGTGGCCGGGTAGGCCGGCTGGATGTGCAGGCATATGCCTATCTGGTGGTCCCGTCCAAATATTCGCTCTCGGAAGTGTCCAAGCAGCGCATGAGGGCGATCGAACGGTTCAGCGGCCTGGGTTCGGGCTTTCATATAGCTTTTGAGGACCTGCAAATACGCGGGGCAGGGAATTTATTAGGGACGCAGCAGCACGGTTTCATCGTGTCCATCGGTTTTGACCTGTATTGCCGTTTGTTGAGGGAAAGTGTTGAACATCTTAAAAAAGAACTGGAGCAAAACAAACATGAAAAAGTCCCTGTCCCTGTGGATTAGCGCTGTGATGGTGCTTTTGGGGTCTGCCTCGGCAGTCTTTGCACAGCCTGCGCAAAAACCGCTCAATGACAGCATCATTGCCATTGTGAACAACGACGTCATCACGCTTAAGGACTTGAAGGATTATATCGCCGGCATTTACCGCCAGCTGAAGATCGAGCACAATAGCCCGGCCGAGATCCAGGAGATCATGAGCACCTATGAGCAAAAGGGCATCGAACAGCTGATCGAGGACAAATTGATCCTGGCGGCAGCCAATGAAAAGGGTCTCGAAATACGCCCCGAAGTGCTTGGCAAACGCCTTAAGGAAATACGCTCCCGCTATGCCACCGAGGAAGAATTCATCGCTGTGCTACAGAAGCAGGGCCTGACCATCACGGACGTGAAGAATAAATTGCTCAACCAGATGAAGGCCCGTTATATCGTCGATATTGAAGTGCGGGACAAGATCTTCGTCAATCCCCAGGACGTGACGGATTATTTCAACAACCATATGGACCAGTTCACCCGCAAGACCCGCTATAGCCTGCAGTCGGTCTACATCTCTTTTGATAAAGGCAAGCAGGAGGCAAGGAACCGTGCGGCGGAAGCCAGGGCCAAGTTGGCGGCTGGTGAGGACTTCCAGAAAGTTTTCGACGCCTATTCGGAATTGCCGTCTGTCGGCGCTATCGAGCAGGGTCAGATGGTCCCGGCCATCGAAGATGTCATCTTTGCCTTGAGCCTGGAAGAGGTGTCCGAGCCGGTGGAAGTGGACGGCGGTATCTATGTCTTTAAGGTGACTGGGATCTCCCCGGGCCGCCGTGAATCTTTGACGGAAGCCAAGGAGAAGATCTATAACAGGCTCTATGATGTGCAATTCCAGTTGAAATTCCAGGATTGGATCACCAAGCTGCGCAAGAAGAGCTATGTCGAGATCCGCGACTAAGACCATTGGCATTACCATGGGTGATCCTCGCGGCATCGGTCCCGAGGTCATTAAGAAGGCGCTCAAACGCGCGGATGTGGCACGGCTCTGTAATTTTGTATGTATTGGTGATAAGAAACTCCTCAAAGGCATTCCCGCCGGCATTATCGATATTCCCTATAAGACTCCCGGTGAAGGTTCCCTGAAATTCCTGCAGAAGGGTGTCGACCTGATCAAAGGCGGCATCGTGGACGCGCTGGTCACCGCACCCTTGTCCAAGGAAGCGGTGAGCAAATACAGCAAGGGCTTCCACGGCCATACCGAATATTTGGCTGAGAGTTTCAACGTGAAGCGTTTTGACATGATGTTCATTGCGCCCAAGGTCAGGCTTTCCCTGGTCACTCGCCATGTTCCCCTTAAAGATGTGCCGCGCCTGATCACCAAAAAGGCGGTGCTGTCATCCATCGAATTGATGCACGAGACCTTAAGAATGCATTTTAAGACGGCACGTCCTCGGATCGCCGTGCTGGGCCTGAACCCGCATGCAGGGGAAGCGGGTCTACTAGGAACAGAGGATGCCAAGGCAATAACGCCTGCGATTGCTGCCGCCCAAAAGCAGGGCATTAAGGCCTTTGGGCCTTTTCCTGCAGATACTTTCTTTTGCCACGATAAAGGTTTTGATGGCATTGTGGCCATGTACCATGACCAGGGTTTGGCGCCGGTCAAGGGGTTGTATTTCAAGGAGCTGGTCAATTTCACCGCCGGCCTGCCGTTTGTCCGCACTTCACCCGTGCATGGCACGGCCTTGGATATTGCCGGCCAAGGCATCGCAGACCCGTCTTCCATGATCGCATCCATCCAATTGGCCTGCCGCCTCACATGAAGAACCCTTTACGCCCCAAGAAATATCTAGGACAGAACTTCCTTTCTGACCCATATGCCCGCCAGAAGATCGTCGATGCCTGTGAGCTTGGTCCTGAAGATATTGTCGTCGAGATCGGGCCGGGACGGGGGGCCATCACACGCATGATCGCGCCCAAGGTCAAGCAATTGATCTGTGTTGAGACGGACAATGACCTGATCGCCCAGCTTAAGGATGAATTTGCCGGACTTAATGTCGTCATCGTGCATGCGGATTTTTTAAGATGGCCCATGCCTGCGGATGTTAAGGTCATTGGCAATATCCCCTATTACATATCCACACCCATCATTGAGAAGTTGATCGCGGACCGGGCAAAGATAAGGGCGGCCTATCTGACCGTGCAGTTGGAATTCGGCGAGCGCATGGCGGCCAAGGCCGGCAACGGAACATATGGGGCCCTGTCCTGTTTTGCGCAGTATCACGCACAGGTCAAGGTCCTGTTCAAGATCAAGAAGACTTCTTTTAACCCTGCGCCCAAGGTTGATTCCTGCTGTGTGCGTATGGATTTTTCCCAACCGCCCCAATACCAGCCCAAGGATGAGGCCTTGATGTTCCGTTTGATCCGGACCGCATTCACCCAACGCAGGAAGAATATATTGAATGCCGCGGCCACGCTTGTAGACAAGGACAAATTGACCACGATACTTGAGGGGTTGCATATTTCACCCAAGGCCAGGCCGGAAGAATTAAATTTAGACAATTATGTCGATATTTCAGATCGGCTTGGGTAAACTAAGGAATGCTTAAAAGGATCTATTACCACGATACCGACGCAGGAGGCATTGTTTATTACGGCCAATACCTGTGTTACCTCGAAGAAGCCCGCACGGAATTCCTTGAACAAAAGGGTTTGAGCGTGCAAATGTTCCGCGACCGCGGCTTGAACTATGCGGTGCGCCAATGCAATGTCAGTTACCGTTCACCGGCCCGTTACGGCGAGACCCTTGTGTGCACTGCTGAACTGAAGAAAGCCACGGCCGTACAGCTCATCTTTGACCAGAAGATCGTCGACCAGAAGGACGGACGTCTCATTGTCGAGGCGGAAGTGTCCCTGGCCTGCCTGAATATGGATTTCAAACCAACCCCTATCCCTGAAGACCTGAAAGAGAAGCTGATCGCCTAATATGAATCCAGCCCATATCATTAAAGTTGCCCAGGAATTGAATTTACGTGAGCGCCAGGTCGTTTCTGCCGCGGTGCTTTTGGACGAGGGCAGTACGGTCCCGTTCATTGCCCGTTACCGCAAGGAAGCCACCGGCCTGCTCGATGAAGTTGCCATCACCAATATCCGCGACCGTCTGCAGCAATT
>JAYVSG010000091.1:0-3560 GCA_043775535.1 Candidatus Omnitrophota bacterium | reverse complement strand
CACCCAGGCCGATCCCGTGCTGCTGCAGAGGGCCGTGGCGGATGCGTATTTGTACCGCCGCCGCCCGCAAAAAGCTTTAGGGATGTACCGTGCCATCTTAAAGAACCATCCGGCTGCGGATAAGATAGCATGATCATGTCCACTGAAGGCTATCCGTTCAAGCGCAAATGAGGTGAGGCATGCAGTTCATTTATGACTTTGTCTTTTATTATCCCTTGTTCATGGCCTTTGTGCTCATGATCGGCGGCGTCGTTTATAATTTCCTGCGGGAATCCAAGGACCAGGACATGGTCTTTAAGGAATCGCCCTTGGCCTCCGTGCTCATTCCCTGCCACAATGAATCGCGCTGCATACGCGAGACCATCCATTATTTTGAGAAGCAGGAATACCCCAATTTCGAGATCATTGCCATTGATGACGGTTCGACCGACGATACCTTGAGCATATTAAAGGAAATGCAGAACAACAATCCGCGCCTGAGGGTGGTCGAGCTCACCAGCAACCAGGGCAAGGGCAGAGCGTTGACCGTTGGTGCCATTGCTGCCCGCGGGGAATATCTCATTTGCATCGATGCCGATGCGCTCCTAGATCCCAAGGCCATTGGTTACCTGCTTTGGCATTTATTGAATTTCCCCCGTGTCGGGGCGGTCACGGGCAATCCCCGCGTGCGCAACCGCACAAGCATCTTAGGCAAGCTGCAGGTCGGTGAATTCTCTTCGATCGTCGGCATGATCAAGCGCACCCAGCGCGTGCTGGGCAAGGTCTATACGGTGTCCGGTGTTGCGGCTGCTTTCAGGAAGACCGCGCTTTTGTCGGTCGGTTTCTGGAGCCACGACATGATGACCGAGGACGTGGACATCAGCTGGAAACTGCAGCTGAAATTCTGGGACGTACGCTATGAGCCAAAGGCCCTGTGCTGGATCCTGATGCCTGAGACCCTGCGCGGCCTGTGGCGCCAGCGCTTGCGCTGGTCACAGGGCGACAGCGAGGTCTTGCGTAAATATTTCCACAGCATGTTCGACTGGAAGCAAAGGTGCATATGGCCGATCTATGCCGAGTATGTGGTCAGTGTCTTCTGGTCCTATATGCTGCTGTTGACCTTCCTCATTTACTTCATCTCCCTTTTTGTGCCATTACCTGCGTCCATCGTGGTGAGGAGCATTGTACCCGGCTGGACGGGAACCATCCTCGCGGCGGTATGCCTGATGCAGCTGGGCATAGGCCTGATGATCGACAGCAAATCGGAACCCAAGATATTCCGCATGTTTTTCTGGCTGGTGTGGTACCCGCTGATATACTGGATCCTGAATGCGGCGGTCACCATTGTCGGTTTTCCTAAAGCAATGCTTAAGAAACGGGGGACCCCTGCTGTTTGGGACAGTCCTGACCGTGGTTTTTAAAGGGGTGTTGTATGCCTGACCAAAAAGACAATAAAGATGACCTGATCATTTCACGCCCGGAGAATTTGAGCCAGGGACGTAAAGGCGTGGAAGCCTGGATCACAGCGGCGGGGTGGGTGCTGTGGGCCTTCCTGTGCCGTCCGGTGTTCCTGGGCATCCTGTGGTTCCTTGGGTTCGAAGTCTTCTATGAACACATGATCCGCCTCAAGGGTATCCAGGGTCTCGCGGATTATACCGTGATCTACGCGGTCGTCATTTTTGTCCTTTATATCCTCATCCGCGGCTGGAATGCGTACAACTCCCGGAAATTCCGCGGAAAGAACCGGCGCATCCGCAGCGCCCTGGTCACGGCAAAGGAAATGGGACGTTTCTTTGACCTGCCTATAGGCACCGTGGAAGCGGTCCAGGCCGCCGGGAATGTAGCCGTGGATATTGAAGACGGAAAGATCAGGTTGAGGACCGCAGCATCTTTATCCATATTTTTCCTGTTCCTTTTCACCACCTCTGTGCACGCAGGACATTTGAACGAGACGGACATAGCACGTCTTAAGGCGGCCAAACAGTTGACCCGTGACGTTGACCAGAAGCCGCTGCAGCAAAGCATCAAGGAACTTGAGCGCACACCCCACCCGCTGCTTAACCTGCACATGAAGGAAGCCATGGCCCGCACCTATGCGGACATTGTACGTGACCAGAACATCGATGGTCAAAAGAGGAAGGACTGGTTGTACAGCATGGTCACCCTCAACATGGCTTACCTGCAATTCGGCGGGAGCAGCAATACCGACCCGCTCAACAAAATGATCTGCCGCAAGCTCAAGGAATATCTTCCCAAGGATATTTTGAAAGACCCCGACTTCCTCCAATCGGTTGACTGATCCAATTCCCCGTCGTCGTTTTCCCTGCTGAGACACATCTTCCATCCTTAAAAGATTAATGTTGGTTTCATCTGTCCTTAATGTTGATTTGTGTATTATCAACGCAGTTGCATAGGGGCACGTCGATCGACCATCATTCAAAAAGGAGGGTATATGAAGCAAGTCCTTGATAATCCGTTCCAGTTCCAATCACAGTATGGGCAGCAATGGCAGGGTTCCAGCAGTGACCAGCAATTGACGCGCCAGATCAGGAAGGCCATTGAACGTGACCCCTTCGTTTCAGTGGCGGCAAAGAATGTGCAGGTTTTCGTGGAAGCCGGAACGGTGATCTTGAAGGGTGATGTGTTCGTGGAAGAAGAGAAGATGGCCTTGGGTAACCGGGCCTCATATTATGCGGGCATGGGCAGGGTCATCAACCAGTTGGAAGTCATCGAGGAGTGGGAATAATGATCGAATACTATGATATAGCCGGGTACGGCACAGTGGAGCTGCACATAGAAGCATCGAAGGCAGATCAAGTGTCTGCCGATGAACAACCTCGATCAAAGAAGGAGTGAATATGTTGAATTGGTCCGTAACATTTCTGATCGTCGCCATCGTTGCAGCATTCTTGGGATTCGGCGGCATTGCAGGCACGGCCACTGAGATCGCCAAGGTCCTGTTCGTTGTATTCCTGATCTTGTTCGTGATCTCACTGGTAACGAACCGCAAGGTTCCGCCGGCTTAAGACGTAAGGTTTGAGCTGTTATTCAAGGAGGGTCATATGAAGAATCCTGTTGAACAACCTGAAACGCGTTTTGTGAGCGAAGGCAATCCGAATACCAAGGAACACATCAACGATGAGCAATTGGTCGTTGAGGTGAAGAATGCCTTTGAAAAAGAAGGCCTTGTTTTTGACACAGAGAGCCAGATGCAGGTAACAGCCAAGGGAGGCGTGCTCACCCTTGAAGGCCGGGTGGATTCTGAAGAAGAAAAGACCGCTCTCGGTGAGATCGCATCGGCCTTTGGCGAAACCATCAACCAGCTCGAAGTTTCGGAATAAAAGGGAACGGACTATGTTGACCAGCCTTATCCTAGGCGCATTGTTGGTACTGATAGGCAGGAAAATGTTCTGGCTGGCGGTCGGGATCACCGGTTTCTTGGTGGGCGTAAGCCTTGCCAATGAATTCTTTCCCGGTCTTGATCCCATGGCCACGCTCGGAGCGGCCCTTCTGTTGGGCGTCCTCGGTGCGGTGCTGGCGGTCTTCCTTGAATGGGTTGCGGTGATCGGTGTCATCGGGTA
>JAYVSG010000090.1:0-2354 GCA_043775535.1 Candidatus Omnitrophota bacterium | reverse complement strand
GAAAGACCAACATTGCGGCCATTGTTATACTTTCGTATCGCTTCAAAACCTTTTGTTACACCGACATTAAACTGGTCGGGTAATGCCGCCAGCGCAATCCCGCAGGGACAGAAAGAAAAGTACAGGGCTAGTAGAAAGACCATTGGCGCGTGAAGATTCAAATTTTTACCCCTTGAGTAAATTCCATGAAGCCAAACTGCCGGGCTAAAAGGACAAGGTCATTTAAAATGCCAGGATCTTGACATTGCGCGAGCAAACGCCTTGCGTGTTCATGACCCTTCTGGGTTAAATGCGTTCCCCATTCTAATAAAACCAAATAGTACAAGTTCTTATCATCTCGTGGGAATGCTGCAAATGTGTCTTTCGCCAGAGCCAAGGCCTTAGGAATTTTTCCCTGGGTAATGTATATGCGGACTAATAGGCGACGGGGTTGAATAAGAAAATTATTGTATTCAATGCTTTGCTCTGCGTATTTTTGGGCAGCCTCCATGTGGCCCGCGCTCAATTCCAGACTGGCCAAATTAGCGAAAACCGGACCCGCATGCGGATCATGTTTTAATGCCTGCATGAAATTTTCCCGGGCTTCATCCACCCGTCCTTGCCCCATGGCAAGCAGTCCCAAATTATTAAGCACACCCCAATCTAAACCATGCTCTTCATATAATTTACGAGCATTGGGATAGTTTTCCTCCCTTAAATAAACGTCAGCCAAGTATAAAACAGCTCCGGGAAGACCGTGTGATTCTTTAAGCCAGTATTGGCAATATCCTTTTTCACTTGACCATAGGACATTATAATAATGGCTGATCACCACCCATGGCACAATCAAAAAGAGCGCAGCAGCCAAGGCATATTGATGGAACACCTTTTTCCAGACGCATGCCAACCATAGAAAGAAACCAATAGAAGCAAAGTACATCCAATGAGGTTCAAACATAAATCCCCATTTGGGGTTCAACAAACAGGCAAAACACACGGGAATAAAGCCAATAAGAAACCATAACAGCCCACCTAACGCGTGTTGATCGGTACGGTGGTAATATTTATAAGTTAAGTAAGCTCCAGCCAAAATAAAACCGAATAATAGAATATAGGCGATAATATCTGTTGCTACCGCAGGCGTGGCCCATATGAGGACAATCCCCTTTGGATAAAATAATTTACCAACATACCAGCCCACTAAATTTAAAAATGACGCAATATATTGGAATATTGTGACGCTAAAAAAATGGTATTTATCCATGATGCTTGTTTTTAGGCTGGCAAAAAACAAGCGGAACAACGCGAAGCAAAACAAAATCACAAAATAAGGCATCAACGCTACCCAACGCCTTCCTTCCTCCCTACGCTTTAACAGAAATAATATGACTAAATAAAACGGCAGGGCCATTGCGGTTTCATGGCATAAAAGCGCGCCCACAAAAAATAAAGGTCCGGCCACATTGTTTTTCTTCAAAAAGCAGATTGCGCTTAGCAGCATAAAGATCAGCTGTATAGCAAATATGTGCGCTGTAATGTAATTGACCATCAGCCCATTTACGGGATGGGTGCAGAAAAACAACCCCACCAGAAAAGCTATGACAACATCTCCGGTGAATAGAAAAATAAATTTATAGATCGTAAAGCATAGAATCGTGAACAGTAGCAAATTAAAAATATGGTAATAGAGCGTGTTTGTTTTAAATGCCATATAGCAAACGTTGGGGACAAAGTATGCCAACGGCCTGTAATAGGTGGCACTTCTCGACGTTTTGTCCATTCCCAAGTTTTTTCTCATGTCGGGAATGAAGAAATTGGCCAGCATGCGCGGGGTCTGGGCTCTCATGTCGCTGAAAAAATAGGCATGATCATCCATCAAGAAAGGATTGCGCAAAGCATTGCTAAACGTCAGCACAGCGACAGCAGCGAAGCACAAGAATACCAGCGGAGTCTTAAATACCATCACCGACTCCCCGGGAGTGAGTGGGTCATAATAGATAAGTTTCAACAGGCGTTATCAAGAATTGCTCAAAACCGATGCCATGTTCCCCCACCAAAATTGTGCGTGCATCGGGATACAATTTCTTGAACGCTTCAAAAGGCTTCTCATTGTGTTCGAAACCTGTTTTAACTTCAATAGCCGTAATTTTCCTGCCTTTACGGATAACGAAATCGATTTCATGGTTGCCTTCTCGCCAATAATACACTTCAAAGCCATGGATCATCGCCTGATTAAAGAGGTGCGCCCCTATTGCGGCCTCCACAAGACGGCCCCAGGATGTTTTGTCCTCATCAACTCAACCCGGCTTCTATTTTGAATGCCTGTTATGAGAGCTGTGTTCAAAGGCAGCCACTTAGGGCTGGAACTGCGGCGT
>JAYVSG010000089.1:0-8043 GCA_043775535.1 Candidatus Omnitrophota bacterium | reverse complement strand
GAAACCAACTGCTTGGGGGAAACGTCCATGTACTCGACCTTGTCCCCTTTTAACCTGGGGAAGTCGCCCTTGTAACGGCAGGCAACCAAGGGTTCGGTGAACTTGCCGTCCTTATCCACGGTACTGTTGGCCTGGGCGATGTTCTTGACCTGGTCGACATCCGCAGTGAGGAACTCGATCTTCTTGGTGACCTTACCGTCGATGACCTTGCGGTACGGCGTTTCGATGAAACCTAATTCATTGACGCGGGCGCAGGTGGTCAAGGACGCGATCAGACCGATGTTCGGGCCTTCAGGCGTTTCAATGGGACACACGCGGCCATAATGGGTCGGATGAACGTCACGCACTTCGAAACCGGCGCGTTCACGGCTCAAACCGCCGGGCCCGAGCGCGGACATACGGCGCTTGTGGGTCATTTCAGAAAGCGGGTTGACCTGGTCCATGAACTGGGACAGCTGGCTGCGCGCAAAGAAATCCTGGATCTGGTTGGAGAACAAACGGGAATTGATCAAGTGATGCACGGTCAGGTTCTCGAAAGAACTCATGACAACGAGGCGTTCCTTGATGGAACGCTCGAGGCGCGCCAGACCGATACGGACCTGGTTCTGGACCAATTCACCGACGGACTTGATACGGCGGTTACCCAAATGGTCGATATCATCGCATTCGCCGGTGCCTTCACGCAGGGAGATCAGGTACTTGATCACGGACACAACGGTCTCGATGTCGAGCACGCGATTGTCCATGGGAACATCGGTGCCCAATTTGCGGTTGACGATGTGGCGGCCGACCTTGGAAAGGTCGTAGCGCTTGGGATCAAAAAATAAACGGAAGAACAGCGTCTCCGCAACTTCCACCGTTGCCGGTTCCGTGGGGCGCATTTTCCTGTAGAAATCAAGAAGGGCTTCTTCCTTCGTGGTGGTGTGGTCCTTCTCAAGCGTGTTGGTGAGCTTGGCAAAACGATCACCGAACATCTTCTTCATATCGTCGCTGTCAGCCAGGCCCATGATGCGCAGGATCTGGGACGCCGGGAAATTACGGCGGCGGTCGACATAGGCGATCAATACATCATTGAGGTCATATTTGATCTCGAACCAAGCACCGCGGGACGGGATCAGGCGGCCGTAGTAAAGACTCTTACCCGTCGGATGGGTCTCTTCCTCGAAGGAAACGCCCGGCGGACGCTGGATCTGGGAAACGACGACACGCTCATCACCATTAATGATGAAGGTGCCGGTGTCGGTCATAAGGGGAAAATCACCGAAATACACTTCCTGTTCCTTAATGTCAACAGGGGTGATCAGGCGTAATTTGACCTTCAGGGGAGCGGCATAGGTCATACCCCGGCGCTGGCACTCATAGCGGGAGTATTTTTCCTTGCCGATGTTGTAGCCGATATATTCCAAGCGGATCTGGGCGTCGTAGCTTTCCAAGGGGAAGACCTCGCGGAAAACTTCTTCGAGACCCTGGTCCTTACGTTTGTCGCCGGAAATGTCGCGCTGCAGGAACTCTTCATAAGACAAAGTCTGGATGTCCAAAAGCTTGGGCAGCTCGAAATTGTCTTGGAACTTACTAAAATTGCGTATTTTTAGTTTTTCCATGATGTCCTTATTTAAATGTGGTTGTAGGGACACGACCTGCCTTGGCAGTTCGTGTCCCTACTTATAGGAAACAGTACGACTGGGCTTACTTCAGTTCGACCTTGGCACCAGCAGCTTCGACCTTCTTCTTGATCTCTTCAGCTTCGGCCTTAGGAACGGATTCCTTGATGGTTTTAGGAGCTGATTCGACCAGGGTCTTGGCTTCGGCCAAACCGAGGTTGGTGATGGCGCGGACTTCCTTGATGACGGCGATCTTCTTGGCGGCATCAACTTCCTTGAGGATGACGTCGAACGAGGTCTTCTCTTCAACAGGAGCGGCAGCAGCAGCACCGGCACCGGCAGCAGCAACGGCCACAGGGGCGGCAGCTGAGATCCCAAGTCTGTCTTCCATGGCCTTCACCAGTTCGGCGAGTTCCAGGACGGATAATGCGGTAACTTCCTTGTAAATGCTCTCTAATTTAGGAGCAATTTCTTTAACGGCTGTGTCAGACATCTTAATTCCCTCCCTGTTCACTTTTTTGTTTTAATATTGACATAAAGTCACGAGTCTTGGCGTTCAAGCCACTGGCAAAACGGGTGATCGGCGCGTTGAGCGTGCCCATCAACTTCGCCAGCAATACTTCCCTCGACGGCAGATCGGACAAGGTGCTGATCTGTTCCGGGTTAAGCACTGCCCCGTCCAGAACCCCACCCTGCACGACAAATCCTTCATAGTCTTTGGCGAATTTGACGAGGATCTTGGAGATCTCAGAGGCGTCAGCATTGCTTAAGACCAGGGCGGTCTGCCCCTGCATGCGTTCCGACAAAGATTCTAATTGAGCTTCTTTAAAGGCGATGCGGGACACCGATGTTTTAGAGACAAGCACATCGGCTTTCTTGCGCTTGAGGTCCTTGCGCAATGTGTCCATCTTCGCGGAGGAAACCCCGCGGAAGCTCACCACAAACGTGCTACTTTTGCTGGTCACGCCTTCCTTGACGGAAGCGGCCATTTTCTTCTTGAAGACTTCCCCGACTTTCATCATATGGCCACCTTGATCCCAGGGCCCATGGTCGATGCAACCGACAGGCTCTTGATTAAATTGCCCTTGACCGTTGACGGCTTGGCATGGTTGATCGCTTCAATGACGTGCTGGGCATTCTCGACCAATTTGCTCTCGGTAAAGGAACGCTTGCCGATGCCTAAATGGATGCCGCCCTGCTTGTCAGACTTGAATTCAACACGACCGGCCTTGACTTCCTTGATGGTGCGCTCGACATCGGTCGTGACCGTACCGGCTTTAGGGGTCGGCATCAGGCCGCGGGGACCCAACACCTTACCTAATTTGCTCAGGTCACGCATCATGTCCGGTGTGGAGATGACCACATCGAAATCCATGAAACCACCGGCGACCTTGTCGATCAATTCCGTGCCGCCGACATGTTCAGCTCCCGCGGCCTCGGCTTTCGCCACGGCATCGCCCTTGCAGAACACGGCGACCTTGACCGAACGGCCCGTACCATGCGGCAGCGCAACAGTGCCGCGCAAACCCTGGTCGGAAGCCTTGGGGTCAAGATTCAGATTGAAATGCAATTCGACAGTTTCGTCAAACTTGACCTTGGGTGCCTTGGCCAAACGGTTGATGGCATCCTGTAAAGATAATGGGACAGCCACTTCGCCGATCGCCTTCTGCACATCCTTCATTCTTTTGCTTAAAGTTGTCATACTCTTATCCTTTGACCTCTATCCCCATTGAACGGGCGGTCCCGGCAACGGTTATGACCGCCTGCGCCATGTCGACAGTGTTGAAGTCGTCCATTTTGAGCTTGGCGATCTCCTCCACCTGCTTGGCGGTCAGTGTTCCGATAACCTCTTTACCAGCGGTACCGGAAGCCTTGGCCAGCTTCGCCGTCTTTTTGATCAGAGCGGACGTGGGCGGAGTCTTGATAATAAAATCGAACGACTTGTCCTTGTAAACCGTGATGACGACAGGCAGGGGCAACGGATCCTTACCCTTGGTCCTATCGTTGAATGCCTTGCAGAACATCATGATGTTAACGCCGTGCTGGCCCAAAGCCGGACCGACCGGGGGGGCCGGGTTGGCTGCGCCTGCGGGAACGTATAACCTGATCTGTGCTACTGCTTCTTTTGCCATTGCTTTATACCTTTATATTTTTTCCACTTGCCAGTATTCCAGCTCAACGAGCGTGGAGCGGCCGAAGATCGAAACGCTTACCTTGAGTTTGCCGCGGTCCGGATAGACTTCCATGACGGAACCATTGAAGTTCGCGAACGGCCCTTGCGCGATGCGAACCGCTTCACCGATGTCGAAGATGATCTTCGGGCTCGGCTTGGTCTCGGTCTCCTGCGTGCGCTTCAAGATGTTGTCGACCTCGGTGTCGGTCAGGGGCTGAGGCTGGCGGCCCGGGCCGATGAAGCCGGTGATGCCCGGTGTGGTTTTCACCAGGTACCAGCTTTCCTTGGTCATGTCCATCTTGATGAGAATGTAACCGGGAAAGAACTTGCGGGTGGTGATCCGCTTCTTTCCGCCGCGCACTTCGGAAACCTGCTCCGTCGGGACAACAACTTCACCTACAAATTGCTTGAGTTCGGTCGTGGCAATACGGCTTTCCAGCCCCGCCCTTGCTCTTTCTTCCGCACCTGTCTGCGTATGGATAACGTACCATTTCATGTTCATTTGAGTATCGTGGTTACTCCTTTTGAAAGAACGAAATCAATGATGCCGACGAATAACCCTAAGGCCACCGAACTGAAAATGACGACGAGCGTCGAATCCAGGAGTTCCCGGCGGGTGGTCCATGATACTTTTTTCATTTCCGCCATGACTTCGGCGATAAAACTACGGACTTTAGTGATCATGTAAGAAAGATTCCAAAAGTTAAGCAGGCCTGACAGGATTCGAACCTGCAACGCATGGTTTTGGAGACCATCGCTCTACCAATTGGAGCTACAGGCCTATAAATATTGCGTCCAGCATCCTACCCTAAACAGTTATTACTTTTTAGTTTCTTTGTGCACGACGTGCTTACGGCAGGAAGAACAGAACTTCTTCAGCTCCAAACGGGCCGGATTCTGTTTCTTGTCCTTCGTGCTGTTGTAATTGATACGATTGCACTCGGTGCATTGAAAATGAATTGTCTCGCGCATTGCCATTCCTATTTCGTGTTGCGCTCCCCCGACCTTACGGCGGGGTCACAGAAGATTTGATGAAAGTATTACAAGCCCCCGAGCGGTATTGAACCGCTGACCTCGTCCTTACCAAGGACGTGCTCTACCAACTGAGCTACAGGGGCAAGATTTTTTGAAAAGCCGCCTGCAGCGCTTTCAAACAAGAACCGAAAGTATATCTGCATGCGATATTTTTGTCAAGAATAAAATTCCAACATTTGCAACAACTTACGTCAAACGCAGGAAGCGGCGCTTGCCGACCTTGAGCACCCCTGCTGCTGGCGCCCAATCCTCGTCGGAAATGGTCGTTCCTTCATGGGAAATGGCCCCTTCTTTAAGCAAACGGCGCCCTTCGTTCTTGGACGCAATTATTTTCGTAACACTAAGGATATCCAACAGTTTCTGTCCAGATAAGACCTTCACTTCCGGGATATCATCCGGGATTTTGTGCTGGCTGAAGGTGCGTTCAAAACCTTCGCGGGCTTTCTGCCCTTCACCGGTAGGGTTGAACATGTCCACGATGCTTTGGGCCAGCTGCATCTTCGCTTCCTTAGGATGCATGGCCTTGACGGCGGCAAGATCGATCTCGGTCAACAGCTCATAATAGCGCAGCATCAGTTCATCGCTGATCGACATCACCTTGCCAAAGATATCCGCAGGCGCTTCATTGATGCCGATGTAATTGGCAAGCGACTTGCTCATCTTCTGCGCTCCGTCGGTGCCTTCCAAAAGCGGGGTCATGACAACAGCCTGAGGACGCTGGCCATACCCTTCCTGCAATTGCCTGCCCATGAGCAGATTGAATTTCTGGTCATTACCGCCCAATTCCACATCCGCCTTCAGATGCACGGAATCATAGCCTTGCAGGAGCGGGTAGATGAATTCCAGGACGCTGATCTCCTTGCCGGTTTCAAAACGTTTCTTGAAATCCGCACGGGCCAGCATCTGGGCCACGGTCGAACGGGCGGACAATTCCAGCACATCCTGAGGGGTGAGCTTGTTAAGCCAATGGCTGTTAAAAACAACTTCCGTTTTTCTGGGATCTAAGATCTTGAACACCTGGGCTTTATAGGTAATGGCATTTTGGGCCACATCCTCCGGGGTCATTTTCTTGCGCAGCTCATTACGACCGGTCGGATCTCCCACCTGTGCGGTAAAATCCCCGATCAGAAAAAATATTTTGTGACCTAAATCTTGGAATTGCTTGAGTTTACGTAATAAGACAGCATGGCCAAGGTGAATGTCGGGTGCGGTGGGATCAAATCCCGCTTTAATGACCAGCGGACGGCCTTCACCCAATTTTTTAAGCAGATCTTCACGGCCGATGATCTCCGTGGTGCCGCGTTCGATCTTCTGGATGGCGTCTTGTGGGGACATAAATATTAGGGAAAAATGAAAGAAAAATGGGGACGGAGCCCTTAATGAAATAGGGCTCCGTCCCCAATTATTTACTGCAAACGCGCTGAAACGCCGATCTTCATGCCTTCGACATCGACCTTGATGATCTTGACCTGCAGCTTATCGCCGGCCTTGAGGGCGGCGGCCTGGGTCTTGTCAATCTCTGAAGAATACACCAACGCTTCGATGTCATCTTCCAATTTGACGAACACGCCAAAATTGGAGTTCATGACGACCTGGGAGTCCACCACATCCCCGACGGGGAACTTGGCGGCGATATTGCCCCAGGGATTCAGCTGCAATTGCTTCAACCCTAAGGTGATCTTGCGGGCATCGGAATCAACGGCCAAAACCGAGACTTCCACTTCCTGGCCCTTTTGCAAGACTTCCTGGGGATGGTTGATTTTCTTGGTCCAGGACATATCAGAGACGTGGATCATGCCTTCCAGGCCATTCTCCAGCTCCACAAAGGCTCCGTAATCCGTAAAACCACGGACAGCACCCTTGACCTTGGAACCGACATTGAACTTCTGGGCAGCGGTGCCCCACGGATTCTCTTCAAGCTGCTTCATGCTCAAAGAAATACGCTTGGCATCCTTGTCCACATTGATGATCTGGACATCGATCTGGTCACCCAATTTGAACATTTCCTGGGGATTGACCATTTTCTTCTGCCATGTGATCTCAGACGAGTGTAGAAGGCCTTCAATGCCCTTGTCGATCTCGACGAAGACACCGTACGGCATGATGTTAACGATCTTACCCTTGACGCGGGAACCGGCCGGGAACTTGGCCACGGCATCATCCCACGGATTGGCGATGATCTGCTTCAACCCTAAGGAAACCTTAGAATTGGCCTGATCGAAATCCAGAATAAGGACTTCAAGGCGTGCGCCGACGGAGACAACTTCGGACGGATGGTTGATACGACTCCAGCTCATATCGGTAATATGCAAAAGACCGTCCACACCGCCCAAGTCGATGAAGGCGCCGAAATCGGTGATGCCCTTGACGACACCTTTACGCTTCTGGCCCTTTTTAAGCTCGGCCCACAATTTCTCACGGACCTCTTCGCGCTCTTTCTGGACCATCTCGCGGCGCGAGAGGATCAGGTTGCGGCGCTGCTTGTTCATCTTGGCCACCACGAACTTGTACGGGTTGGCCGTAATGTCGTGGTTGGACAGGCCCTTGAATGCAGACAGGGACATGGGCAAGAATGCTTCGACACCGAAGACGTCGACGATGTAACCGCCCTTGACGGCACGGACCACGCGGCCTTCGATGATGTCGCCTTCGTTAAGATCATCGGCGATCTTCTGCCAGCCCTTGAGGCGCTCGGCCTTGGAGAAAGACAAGATCAAACGGCCGTGATCATCCTCGATATTCTCGATCAAAACCTCGATCTGCTGGCCGACGGCCAGTTCTGACGGGACGCGGAATTCCTCAATGGGAACGAACCCCTCAGATTTGAAACCGATATCGACGATGACCTCTTTTTGGGTGATCGCCGCGATCGTGCCTTTGGACACTTCGCCTTCTTTAATGTCACGAAGCGTGCTGGCGTACAACTCTTCCATCATTAATTTTTCTGTACTCATTGAATTTTGGTACCTTTCTAACAGACTTGGAAAGCCTGTTTACCTGCAGATTCTTTGAATGCCACTGGGTGGGGATTTTCAAAGTAGGGAAATTATCCCAAAAACTTCCAAAATGTCAAATAAAATATTCTAGGGGGGCTTAGTGGGCTGGGATCCCTAAAAAGGCCTGGATATTACCCGCGGGCGTGATGCTGATGATCTCAGGGGTGAAACCAGGCACATTGCGCCACTCTTCCAGCAGGGCCGGATCGGCTTTAAAGGCCATTTCTTGGCCATTATT
>JAYVSG010000088.1:0-4205 GCA_043775535.1 Candidatus Omnitrophota bacterium | reverse complement strand
AAGAATTAAATTTACAAGGAACTTCTGACCTGAGGAGAGAGTTCTCGGACGCAAATACAGCAGATTCTGCCAGCGAGAAAGATGGAAGTGGGGATTTTGTTTTGATCATGAGTGTTTTTTCAGATCCCTCCCTGGGGGTAGAGAACGGAGTGCATATATTTAATGAAGCATTAAGGGTAGCTAAGGATAAGGGCAGGATAGTTATTGGAACTTATCCTGGGGAAGATCGGGGAAAGGAAACTTCAGATAAGATTGTAGATCTTTCATTAAAGGAAGTGAATGGTGGTAGAAAGAATAAAGTTATCAGATTAGAGCCAGTTGAGGGAAGGTGGAATCAATTGTCTATAGGGGGAGGGTATAGTCATGATATTCATCGTGTTTATGAGAAAAATATTGACCGCGCCATGCTAACACAGCCTATTTATGCCCTGGATCATGAGAAAAAGAAGATGATCGAGCTGCGTTATGTGCGTGGGGATGAATTAAATCAAGGCGAATATGACAATGCGATTAGTAGTTTACGGGGGTGGCAAGATATTCATTTCCCGGCAACACATAGTTCATTGATTAAAGAATTGCAAGATCGAGAAAAGAAGATGAGTCTAAAACCTAAGAGCAATGTAAGGTTAGCTTTATCAGGCGAAGGGGAAGTATTGGGATATCTACGTTTGTCGACGATCTATGGCGGGGAGAAGATGTTTGATATCGAACAAATGGAGGTTGGGACGCAGTATCAAAGGCGCGGGATCGGGACAGGGCTTTTGATGGCCGCATTGCAGTAAGGGATGGGTAATAACGGGACAGCGTATGTGTATGGCATTAGTCCAAAATTAGCGAGCGCCCTGTCTCATTTGATGCCATTACAGGAAGGAAACATGCGCTTAAGCCCAAGACAGATATCTGTCATGTTAAAGAGGCAAAAAGAAATAGTAGCTGATAGGATTCAGAAGTTGGAACCCACCGGCGGTATCGACTTAAACCCTCTCAATAAAGAATTGAGCGTAGAAGGCCGGAAAGACTTTAGTTTCACGTCTAAAGGTCTCCAGAATATCACGATCAACGGCCTTGTCCCCGTCGTTACCGGTGTGGAGGAGCTTAAAAGCCTGCCAGAATTCCTTTGCATATAATTTTTTGATATGTAATCATGTTTCCCATGTTCACCGTTTCCTTCCAGACGTCCGTCATTGCCATCACCCAGATCTTTGCCATGGGCGCGGTGGGCTACGTTCTGGTCAAAAGAGGGGTGATCGATCAAGCTGGCCTTAAATTATTGTCTTTTTTGACGATCAATATCGGCTTTCCGCTGTTCATTTTTGTCCAGATCCTGCATAATCTTGACCCCGTGCATACCAGGTTTTGGTGGTGCTACCCATTGATCAATATAAGCCTGACCATGATCGGTATCACAGTGACACATCTTATTAGTCTCGCTGCCCGTCAGAAGCCCAGGGACGAACTGCTTGCAGTGGCGTCCTTCCATAATGCAGGGTACATTCCGCTCTTGTTCATTATGTCTTTGCCGCTCGGAGAAATGGCCTCCAAGCTCTACCCGGCGGTCATTTTGTCGATCATTGGTTTTGACATGTGTTTGTGGACGCTTGGGGTGTGGCTTTTGACCCGGGCCCAAAATCCGCGCATGGAGCTAAGAAGGATCATCACGCCTCCATTGGTTGCCATGTTCGGAGCGGTCGGGGTGGTGCTGACCGGCTCGCAGGGGATATTCATCGAACCTGTCCTTAAACCGGTCAAACTGTTGGGGGACTCGGCCCTGCCGATCGCCATGTTCACGATCGGGGGCAATCTGGCCATGACCAGTTTTAGGGGATTGGACCTGAGAAAGATCGCGGGAGGGGTCGGCATCAAGATACTTGTCCTTCCGCTGCTCGTCTTATTTGCGTTGACCTTCCTCCATTTGGACCCTATCATGAGTTTTGTCCTGATGCTGCAGGCGTGCATGCCGACATCGGTCTCACTGTCCATCATCAGCAGGCATTACGGTACGAAAAATCAAGATTTTATCAACCAGGTCGTTTTCTTCACCCATCTTTTGTGCATGGTGACGATACCGGTCTTCCTGGGGCTGTACGGAAAGTGGGTGCATTGATATGGGCGAAACCATTGCCACCAATAAGAAGGCCTTCCACAATTACAATCTCCTTGAGAGATGGGAATGCGGCATCGCTTTGACCGGAGGCGAGGTCAAATCCATGCGTGCTGCCCAGGTGAGTTTTACGGACAGCTTTGCTTATATGGAAAAAGGGGAGTTGTATCTCCACAATGTGCACATCACGCCTTACACAGAGGCCAGTTATAATAATGTGGAGCCTGACCGCGCCCGCAAATTGCTCGTCCATGCCAAGGAACTGGAGCGCATCAAGGGCATCCTGACACGTAAAGGCCTGACGCTCGTGCCGACAAAATTCTATTTCAACGCCCGTGGCTTCGTGAAGGTGGAGATCGCCGTCGGGGAAGGAAAGAAGAGCTACGACAAGCGTGACGATATCAAGAAGCGTGAGACCGACCGTGAAATGGACAGGGCGATCAAATCAAGGAATAAATGAGCGTTGCTAAAAGCAATGATCTGCATGCGTGGCAATGGCTGGGATTCTCCGCCATTGCCTTTTTTGTTTTAATGGTATATTCGCCTGCCCTGATGCATGTCCCACGCTCCGACCAGGTCATGTACCTGGCCGAGATCGCCCATAAGAAGACCCTGGCCGACCTGACCATCGGTTCGCTCGATCTTAATCGCCACCGCCAATTCGCTCCCGGAGATGAATTGTTATTCCGTCCGGTGGATTATGTCCTTCTGGGCGCGCAGAAATACTTCTTTGGTTATAACTTCCTATGCTGGCAGGCTCTCGCCATTGCCATGCATCTGGGCGTGGTGTGGCTTTTATTGCGCCTCTTATTGACCGTGCATTGCGGATGGCCGGCGGTTTTTTGTACGGCATTCTTTGCCCTGTTGTTCGTGAACATGGAAATGGTGGTCTGGCACCACATCAGCAGTTATTTGGTCTTTGTGGCCTGCATCTTGGTCGTATTGAGACGTTCCTACCTGATCACCTCCCAAAAAGGTTCTGGTCCCAAGGACTACGCAGTCATGTTCGCGGCATTATCCTTGGCTGCCTTCACCCATGAAATGGCCAATGTGATCGCCTTGGGAATGGCTTTGCTGTTGTGGTGTTCAAGGCCGGCAGAGCGCAGATGGGCCGTGTGGCTGGCCGTGGTGCCGGTTATTTATACAGCGGCAAGCCTGTTCAATGCCTGGGCGCATCCATTCACCTTCACCCAAGCTTTGCCTCCGGCGTTCCCAACCGGACCAGGGTACACCTTTTTAGATTGGCTATATGCTGTCGGGACATGGTTGTATGTGGGCATCTTCCCACTGGAATTCAAATGGGTATTGGCGGGGCGCAATATGATATCCCCGGATGAGGTGCAGTTGATCAAGCCCGTGTCCCTGTTCCATTGGCCGACCGTTTTGGCGATATCAGCCGCGGCTATTTACGCATCCTGCCGTTTTAAACGCAGCATGCTGGGCTTGACCGCTTTTGGCTTTGCCCTGGTGTTTGCCGCGATCATTGCCGTCGGACGGGGCGGCCAGATCATGATGTGGTATGTGCTTCGGGTCAACACCTACTATATGTATATTTTCTGGATATTCATGGCCATTGCCTTGTTCGCGTTCGTGGACTGGTCATTGACGCGGCTTTGGACCCGGCGTCTTTTAGGGGCGGTCCTTGCGGGGTTGATCGGGTTCAATGCGTATGCACTGTACGTGTCCAACGCGGAGCAGGCACGTGCCAATAACCAGATATTGGTACTGGCCCGGTCCATGGACATGCTGATCGAGGAGAAGGGCAAGGAACCGGGGTTTTCGTTCTATGTGGATGCGGGGTACCCGGGCAATTATATGTACAGGGAACTGCGCCGCCCCGATGACCCGCCCCAGCGCGTCCGTTCCTTCATCGAAGCCTTATATCCGCAGTATTTCACGTCGGAAAACCCCAAATACAAGTTCCTGGTGAAGTGACCCGTCCGTCGGATTTGCTATATGGGAGGGTTTAGGTTATAATTGAAGCGTAGTCCACGTTCTTTTATATGGGGGTGATTGGTCTCGACTTGTGTTAGTCGGGTATAGGCTGCATGCCGCGGAAGCTTGGTAGGCCGCGTTAACAATCTAAGCACACACTAAACGCTAA
>JAYVSG010000087.1:0-3364 GCA_043775535.1 Candidatus Omnitrophota bacterium | reverse complement strand
GACGGGAAATTCGGCAAGACCAGTCCAAAACTGATGGATGAACAGAACAATCCCATCGGCCTGGACAATGCGGACCCCGATGCCAAGGATGATATCACGACCGTCAACCAGCTGCATATTCCGGTCGGCCGCCCTGTTATTATCCATTTGAGCAGCAAGGATGTTATCCATTCATTTGACCTGCCCATCATGCGCGTCAAGCAGGATGTCCTGCCCGGTATGAGCATCAAGACCTGGTTCACCCCGACCAAGACCGGGAGTTCTGAGATCGTTTGTGCGCAATTGTGCGGCATCGGACATTACCGCATGAAGGGTTTCTTGACCGTGCATACCCAAAAAGACTACGACGATTGGCTGGCCCAACAAACGACTGCCGGGGGTTCAGGGGATTCGTCGGGTGATTCCTTCTGGAATTAAGAATGCACATCTCTAACATCCTTTTGAGGCGCTTAGGCATAGCTTTAAGCGCCTCAACGTTTTTTCTGATCTTCTTGGGCGGGCTGGTCAAAAGCACCGAGTCCGGCCTGTCGGTGCCTGATTGGCCCACGACATATGGCCATTTCATGTTCACCTTCCCTTTGGACCAGATGGTGGGAGGGATTAAGTACGAACATACCCATCGCATGGTCGCTTCCCTGGTCGGGATTTTTACTGTTTTGATGTGTGTCCTTTTGCTCAAGTCTTCCGTGCCTGTCTGGATCAGGAGGCTTGGCATATGGGCGGTTGTTGCGGTGGTCTTGCAAGGTGTACTTGGCGGCCTGACGGTCAAGTTCTTCCTGCCGGTATGGTTGTCAAGCATGCATGGTGTGCTGGCGCAAACCTTTTTCCTGATCACTATCATGATCGCCTATAGCCTTTCGATGGAACGTGGTTTACGCCTGGCAAATGTTTCCTTGGCCTATGACGGCAAGTTCATCCGTTTTGTGCTCATCCTGGTCGGGATGGTCTTCATCCAGCTCATCCTCGGCAATTTGATGCGCCATACTGAGTCGGGCCTGGCCATACCGGATTTCCCGACAATGGGAGGGAAGCTCATCCCGTCCATGGACCAGGAGATGCTGCACCGCATCAATTTTTGGCGTTTCGAGCATGATCTGGATCCGGTCAAAATGGGGCAGGTGCATATCCACCTGGCGCACCGCATATGGGCATTCTTGATCGTGTTGAAATTGCTCTATATCAACCGGGTGGCCTATATGCGCCATTTGAACAATCCCTTGATCATGAAGACTTTGTTTTGGCTTAATATGGCCGTTCTTTTGCAGGCATCTTTAGGAATCGCAACCGTGCTGTCCATGAAGGAAGTGGTGACCACGACCCTGCATGTGGCGGTGGGCGCGGGTGTACTGGGATTGAGTTTCTTATTATTGCTGCGTTCGGCCCCGTTGGGATGGGCTGATCTCAAAAAGATATTGGCGGGATAATATGTTCAATAAGAAATTATGGGACGGTTACATGGAAATGACCAAGCCCAGCATCATGTTCCTGGTGCTGGTGACGACGGTGCTTGGTTTTTATTTTGCCTCCGCCTTAGACCCGCAGGAACGCGGGATGAGCATTGCGCGTTATGTCTTGTTGTTTTGGACCTTGGTGGGTTCTGCAGCCACGTGCTCCGGGGCTGCGGTCTTGAACCAATACTTGGAACGTGATGCGGATGCCTTGATGAACCGTACTAAACGCAGGCCTTTGCCGACAGGACTGATCACACCGGCCCAGGCATTGGGTTTCGGTATCCTTCTGGTCTTGGGAGGTTTGGCTATTTTATGCTGGAAGGTCAATCTGTTGACCGCCTTCTTGAGCCTCTTGACCTGCTTCCTGTATGTCCTGGTCTATACGCCCATGAAGAAGATCAGCTGGCTTAATACGACGATCGGAGCTGTTCCCGGTGCCATACCGCCGTTGGGTGGATGGGCGGCCGCCACGAATCACTTGGACCCTGGGGCATGGGTGCTTTTCCTCATCATGTTCGCCTGGCAGCATCCTCATTTTTATGCGATCGCCTGGATATACAAGGAAGACTATAAGAGGGCCGGTTTTAAGATGCTGCCTGTGGTCTACCCTGACGGCAAGTTCACGCTTTCCCAGATCATGTCCTTTACCTTTGCCCTGATCGCGTTCTCCGTGATGCCCTCCATGATGGGCATGTCCGGTAATATTTATTTCTGGGGGGCCTTGGTCCTGGGGGCGGGGTTTTATTATTCCACCTATTTGTTCCAGAAAGAGCAATCGCTGTTAAATGCACGCAAGGTATTGGCTGCATCGGTCATCTATTTGCCATTGCTCTTGGTACTCATCGTCATCGACGTCATATTCTGATATGTTCTCACGCCGTTTTATAATTTCCCAAACATTGATCGCACTGGCAGCGCTTATCCTGGTCGCTGGGTATGTTGCGTTGCACAAGGCGCCGGCGATGCCGGTGTACGGTAAGGTCTCTGAGTTCAAACTTCAGGACCAGAATGGCCAGGATTTTGGACTGAAGGACCTGAAGGGCAAGGTTTGGGTGGCGGACCTGATGTTCACCACCTGCGGCGGTATTTGTCCGACCATGAGCAAGAGCATGTCCGGTCTGCACCAAAATTTTGCGCATTGGGATGATGTGCGTATGGTGTCCATTTCGGTCAATCCGGAGAATGACAGTCCGGCTGTGCTTGAGACATACGCGAAGAAATACAAGGCCCAGGGGAAGAAGTGGATATTCCTGACCGGTCCGCGGGATGAGATACAGAAGCTTGCGGTCGAATCTTTCAAGATGGGGGACATGAGGGAGATGGTCTTTCACAGCGCCCTTTTTGTCCTGGTCGACCGGGGCGGCCGCATCCGGGGCTATTATGACGGGACAGACCCGGAACGTGTGGAACGCTTGCGCGTTGACCTTCCGCTGGTGCGCCGGGAGGTGTTTCCGTTGCCGCTCCTGCCGACCATCAATGCCAGCCTGAATGCCTTGGCGGGGATATTTTTGTTGTTCGGCTTCATTGCGATCAAACAGCGGCGCCGGGAATTGCACCGGAAATGGATGATGGCGGCGTTCTCTTGTTCAGCCCTGTTCCTCTGCTGCTATCTGTATTACCATCTGACGAGCCATTTGATCACGCGTTACCAGGGGCAGGGGTTATGGAGGGGGGCGTACTTCTTTATCTTAGGGACGCACACGCCATTGGCGGTCGTGATCGTGCCCTTTATCATCATGGCCATCCGCCATGCGCTCAAAGGCGATCTTCAGAAACACACCCGCATCACCAAATGGCTGTACCCGGTGTGGACCTATGTTTCGGTCACCGGCGTCATCATTTATCTAATGCTTTACGTGCTTAAACCTGCTTGAGATAAAATCTATCCGTTTTTTGGCTTGCCCCAGGACAAA
>JAYVSG010000086.1:0-21835 GCA_043775535.1 Candidatus Omnitrophota bacterium | reverse complement strand
CATCCGCCAAGTTAATGATCTGACGGCGGGCCGCAGCCTTGTTCGGGGCCAGATACAGACGTTCAACGATATTCCAGGTCTTGCCGTCTTCCGCAAGCTTCACTCTCTGGATTTCCTTCGCGGAAGCAGCATAGTCCGAATAATTGGTGTTGATCTGGGCTAACGTAAGGAATCTGGCCGCATTGTCCTTGGCAATGAACATGTGGTGGGTATTCATGAATTCATTAAAGCGCGCCTCAGCCGCCGGGCTCAAAAGCTCCTTGGCGCTGATCTTGGCAGCGGCATCCTGGGGAACCGTGGCCACAAAGGTACGCAGCGGCAGGAAGCCCTTATCTGCCTGGGCTTCATCGGCCTTAGCAGACTGGTATTCAATGGTTTCACCGGCATCGTACATGCCGTTGCCGTTGGCATCCAGGAAGTACGGGAAGCCCTTCTTAGAGTCGGCCAAATGCTGCTGGATGGGGCCGTTCTCGCCCATGACCCAGGCTTCGAATTGGCCCTTGGTGACAAACCCATAAGCCAGGCTGGTCTTGGTCATCGGCATGCCCTGCGGCACGGTCAACATGTAGGCCACCGGTGTATCGTCGGCAATGTCCGCCCATTTGACATCCTTAAGGGCGGCTAGGCGTTCATATCCATTGACTTCGCTTTCAAACCGGGCGATCTCCGCTTCCTGCGACGCGGCCTTCAATTGCACGATGACAGGGTATTGGCTGGCGAATTCGGCACCGAGCTTGGCTGTATCCGCAGGCAGGATGACCATGGCATTACCGGTGTTCTTCAAGTCCTTATCCAAATACACAGGGGTAGAATTGCCGGCCACATAATAGTAGAAGCCGTCCTTCATGTTGCCCTGAATGCCGGCAGCGGCCAATTTCTCCGGTTCATTCTTGGCCAAGAATTTAACGACCTGGATGATCTCTTCCCCATGCTTGGTCAGCGCCTGCCATGTGGTGAAGTTGATGGCGCGCGGTAGGCCGTTGACGGTACGGAGAATGGCGTAGGTATTGGGGTCATTGATCAGGTCCGCTTCGATCTGGGTCAACTTAGCTGCGGGCTTGAATTCACGACCGTCCAAGGTCTGCCACATCTGCACGATGTCAGAACCCTTGGCCGCAGTGTCCACGACTTCCAATGCTTTCTGTCCGCTGTACACATTCTCAGGCAAGGACAGGAGCAGTTCCGCAGCCGGCGTCTTCTTCAAACGTTCCAGGCTTTCCCTGTACATCGCGGAAGGATTGAGCAGGTCCTTGTCGGTCACCATACGCAGGTCATTAGCTGATCTGCCACCCGGCAGGCGGAAGCCAGCCATCGGGGCGACCGTACCGTTGACCGAAGCGCTGGCACCGGCACCGATCGTGAATTTATTCCTTAAGGTCTTCCACAGGGAAAGGCGGGCGCCAATACCGGTGGCATCCTTGGATAGGGCAATGGTGGCGTCCGTGTCGCCGATCTTGCGGCTGTAGGCCAATTCATAGCGGCGGGTATCCTCATCGGTTGCGATGCTGGCGGTCACGCCCTTGTAACCGGCGCTGACACCGTAACGGCTGACCCACGGGGCAGCTTCGGCATTGATGGTCAGACCGGCCCATTTAACGCCGGTCCCCACAGAGGCAAAGGTCAGGGCTCCGGTATTATTACCGAAATGACGCTCGAATTCCTGGTTCACGGCGATCGTGAAATCGACAGACTTCTTTCCATCCTTCGAAGCGAAGGCATTGTATTCCAAGCCGGTCTTCCAATAGGCGAAGGCATCCTGGGCCGTCAAAAGCCTGGACGCGTCAATGACGGAACGATCGACGAACACATCCCTGATCTTGATATCGACCATTTCCTTGCGGGTGGCATCCACACCGCCGGCTTCAATGACCAGCTTGGTCTTATTGGCAATGTCATATTTGAAGATCAATTGGGCGCCCAAGGTGCTGTTGGCCGCGCGGCCATTATTCCGGTCGACTTCCTTCAGGAAGATGCCGGTGGCAGATATGTCATATTTCTTATTGGCCAGGGTTCCGGTGGTGCCCAGGGCGGTACCGACGACCATATAGGTCTGCTTCTCATTGGTGCCCGGTGCGTTGAATGCTTCCTTGAATTGCTGCTCCGTGGTGACACCTAAGAACACCTGACCCATGGCCTTGGCCTGTTCGGGCGTCAGGCTGACGGCAAAGATGCCGTAACGTTCATTGATATGTTCGGCCTGCAGGGTGCCGGCATAGGCGGTGGTGTTACCAAAGACGCGGTTCAAGGCAAACTGGTAATCGGCATTGAATTTCCCGGCCTGGGTGCGGCGCAGGGTCATTTCCAAACCATCGACGGCATCAAGGCCGTTGATGTTTATGCCCTTGAGCAGGGTGCCGCTGGGCAGAAGCACTTCCGTGCGGCCGATCATAGGCGCCGGAACTTCCTGCAAATAACTGTCAAAGATGCGGTCGATGTCACCCTTCAAGTAGGTCTGGGCACCGGCAGAGATGGCCGTATTGTTCAACGCCGCCAGGGCTTGGGCGCGCAGGGCTTCGACCTTGGCATTATTGGCCTTGACCTCATCCTGCCAGGCCTGGGCCGCATTCCGGGCTTCGACACCCGCTGCATCCGCGGCCTTCTTCAAAATGGTCAAGTCCTGGTTGAACCCGGACTGGGCGATCACGGCTTCATTGTAAGAACGCAGGCCGCCCAGGAAATTACCGGCAGGATCAGCAATACCGGTGCGGGCTTCATAATTATCCACGGCACGGCGCAGGCTCTGTTCCACAAAGGTGCTGTACTGCTGTGCGCTCTTACCGATCAAATCGGCGGCAAAATTACCCAGGGAGGCCATGATCCCGGCACGTTCCTGCAGGATCTCGCGTTCGGCGGTCAACAAGGCCACCTTGCGCGCAACCACCTCTTGCGGCGTTTCAAGGCTCGGGTCCTTATAGTAGGCTTCGTCCTTGGCCAGGTCGGGCAGCAGCTGTTCATTGATAAAGACGCTGTAGCGGTTCAGATTCGCAATGAAGGTATTGATGGCCGGGATATATTGCGCCATGGCCGGCTTGTCCTTGGCATTGGCGATGACCTGGTTCAAATAGGTGATCTGGGCCGGGATGACCACACGGACCTGGTTGTTCAAATAGCTGCGGCCCTTGGCAATATCTTCAAAGGCGACCACAGGAACGGCGTTGCTGTAATCGCTGATCTTGTCACCGGTAGCAAAAGCCTCGCGCACGATCCCGGCCGCCTCGGTGTAGATGGCGCTCTGTTCACGGGCCAGGGCGATCTTGGACGAAAGGACCTCTTCCACAAGTTCAAAAGCCACCTTCTTGCCCGTCAAGCGGGAAGCACTGTAGACCAGTTGGTCGTCGAGCAGGCGCTGGATCTGGGCATGGCCGAAATTGATCTCGCGGTCGGTGTTGGCGATCTCGCGGCTGATAATGCGATGGATGGCGTGGCCGGCCGGGTAACCCTTGTACACCTTCTGCATGGTGACCCAGAACGGCTTGGCTTCAAGTTGCAACCGGTCCAAGCGGCCCATCTTAACAACCTTGTTACCAGCGACCTTGGCGGTTTCCTTGTCATCGCTTAACCAGTAATTAAGCCCGCTCTTGATGCCTGGATAGGTGACGCCGTCGACAACAACATCATTCTCGGTCAGGTACAGGTCTTCGGCGTAAATGGCCTGGCGGGTCTGGTTCCAACTATCCAGCTTGGCCTGCAAAGCATCCGCGCTGCGGCTGTTCTCGGAAGCTTTCTGTACTGCGTAACTTTCATCTGAAGCAGCGAACAAGAACGTTTCCGGTATGGTCTTAAGCGGACGGCTCTCGTTCAAACCTTGCAGCTTCAGGATCTCGGCCCCCAGCTTGCTGATCTGTTCGAGCAGGGCATTGCGGTCAACGCTGGAGAACGGACCTTGATTGGCCTCGATCGACTTCTTGAAATTGTTAAGCAAGCCCTTCTCGCCCAAGACCGCTTCCTTGAGATCCACGGCGGCGCGGGCACGGAAATCATTGTAATATTGCTCGGGCGTTATCCCTAAGGCCGGCGCATCCGTATATGCCTGGATCATGGCAATGGCCTGGATCTGCTGGGCCGCACCCACCTTGACATCCATCTGCGCACGGGCACGCAGGACGGCGTTCATGCCCTGGTTGAATTTCTTGTCAATGCCCTCCTGGGTCACTTCATGGTCGGCAACCTTCTTCTGGGCATCTTCAAAAACGGACTGGGCCTTTTCATAGGCCTGGCGTGCGGCAGAAGCAGAGCTGACCGTCTTCATCACATCGTTATAAAGCATCTCGCGCAATTGGGCGCGGCGTGGGTCATTGGCAGGCATTCCAGAGATCACAGCGCCCATGGCACGGGTGCGGGCCATGATATCATCGACCATGCTGCGCACGGCCGCAGTTGCGGTCCCCTGCTGGGCCAAACGGACCTTCACATCATTGATGGCAGGTACGCTGTACACCGGCGTTACGGCATGCGTATCGTGGTCGACCACCACACCAAGGGCATTGGGATCCTGCTTGGTCGGATCCTGCCACTGGGCACCGGCTTCGAGGATGGCGAATTCCCCTTCCTTGATGCCGAAGACATTGTTGCCAGTCAACACCAACGCGCCGGGCTTGCCTTTTTCCTTGGCCAGTTTCACCTGCTCGGCCAAGGCTGAACCATCGACCTTATATTCACGTCCGAATGCCTGTCCATCCTTGACCGGATGGGCAAAGGTCATGGCTTCAGCCATCACCTTAGGATCAAAGATATAAACAACCTTGCCGCCGAAGAGCAGGCGTCCGATCGGGGTACGGTCAGCCTTGATATGAACACCGACGCGGCCATTGGCATCGCGGTACACCTCGGCGCCCTTGGCGATCTCGGTGGTCGAAGCTTCGGTAATGATGTTCTTAAGCGCATCGCCCATCTCTGCACGATTGGCCGTGATGGTGCCCAGGGCAGCCTTACGGGCCTCGTCACCCTGCTGGTTAAAGCTTTCGGCCAGCTTGGTGGTTTGGGCCTGGGTCAGGATCAAAACCGTATTCGCACCTTGGGTGACAATGGTGTTCTCTGCCAGCTTGCCGGTGGTGTCGACCAGGATGACATTGACATCACGGTTCGCGGCATCAAGGGCGGCATAGACCGCGGACAATTCATCACGGTACTTATCATTGCTCAGGCCGGCCGGATTATAGGCGATCTTGACCGTGCCGTTGACGGTGCCGGTGGTCAACATGGATACGGTGAACTTATCTTTAATGGTCGCCTTCGTGAGGCCGTCAATGCTGGCCCTGCCGTTATTGACTTCGATCGTGCCCAAGGTTTCCGTCGGGGCCCAGACCACGGCTTCACTGGAATTATTATTGAAGGCAAAGCTATAGGCATTGGCTGCCGGTGAGAACACGGCCAACTTCAGGGCTTCCTGGCCATTCTGTTGACCGATCGAGGAAACACCCACATCCATCCAGGCCTTCGTACCGTCGGGCTTGCTTAGGTAGCGGCGCAGCGTAGCGGCGACTTCATCGCCGGAATACAATTCTTCATAGGTATGGGTGGCCGGATTGATGATCCCGGTCGTGATCACACGTTTGTTGTCATCGAAGCCGCGCTTGACAAAGACAGCCTTCTGCATATTCTCCACATCGACCAGGGACGGCACATAGTAGGCGCCTTCCTTCTTCTCGATGCCGTAATCGACGGCGCGGAAAGCCTCATAGATGCCGGCATTGGCATCGGCGCTGCCATTGCGTTCGGCCAGGTTGACGACCAGGCCGCGGGTCACGAACATCTTGTCTGCCATGTCTTCGAATTCAGTGCCCTTAAGCTTGGCTGGATCCATGCGCTGGACCAGGAGCACGAACTGCATATTCTTGTCGGTCTTCAGCAGGCCGGCACGGTAGAACAATTTTTCCTGTGTGCCCCAGATGCGGATGGCCTTGGGCAATTGCTGGTACGGGGCAGCCTTGTTCGGATCGCCCAAGAGCGAATTACCAATGCCGCCCTTGAACTTGGTGAGACCATCTTCATCCGTGGTCTTTTCACCGTAGAGCAAGGTGTTGAGTCCAGGGATGGCACTGGTGATCTTGACCGGAGCAGAGCTCATGCTGTCGACCAACCCTAAAGTCCTTAAGGCTGCTTCATCCATCTTTTTCCAAGTATTATCCTCACCCAAGACGGAATCGAACAAGACATCCTTGGTGTTCAGGGTCAAGGTGGCCTTGGTGCGTTCCTTGGCCGTGCCTTGGTTCAATTTCATCAGGCGGCCGCGGCCTTCGTTCTGGGTGTCGATGCGCAGGTTGTTCAGGATCAAAAGGTCGTTGGCAGCCACTGCCGCACCGAGGACGGTCATGTCCTTGGCGCCGCTTAAGATCTGGCTTAACTCGACGAAGGTGCCGTATTGATTCGGGATCACCGGCACGATGCTGAAATTGCCCATATTGATCTGGGCCAGCGGCAGGGAATTGGCCAGCTGGGATTGGTACAATAAATTGATGCCGACACCGGTCTGTCCCTTTTGGTTCGGGGCAAAGGATTTGCGGGCCTCCGTGCTCCAGGTCAATTCTTCCGGCAGCAGGGTCTTAAGATCGGTCAAAGCACCGGCGGCAGCCGCGTTCACAGCGCCGCTGCGGTCAACATTCTGCGAGGCATTAAGCTCAGCCAAAGAATCCCTCAGTTCCTGCTCCTTGGCCTTGGACACTTCAACACCCTTCTTGGCCTGATCCAATTCTTCCTTCAAGCGGCCCAATTCATCCTGCACCGGGGTCACGACCGCAGGAGTTTCCAAAAGCGTAACGGTGATGGTGTCGATGTGAGCAGTGCCGAAGAGGGTCTTGCGCACATTGGCCATGGTGCGGCGGTGCAGGGAAGCATAGTCAGCACGCTGTTGGTATTCCTTGCTGACCACATGCACGACCGGGTGGAGCTTGTTCAAACGCACCGTCTGCAGGCTGGCGGCATCGACATAGTTCAGGGCCTCTGCTTCGGTCAGGCCGGTCTTGACGCCATGCGGTGTGGCCATGAAATATCCGTCGGCATTCACACCAAGGACCATTTCGCGGTCATTGATGCCGGTAATCCATTGCGGGGTCTCAAAGGGCAAGGTCGTCTGCACGCTGATGGTGTTCATTTCCGGGTAATCCTTGAGCGTATTGATGGTGCGCTCATCAGCGGTCTTGCGGCTCAAAATGTAGCGGCGGGCCATATCGCTATCCGTGGCAGCCAGCCGGGCCAGGAGCGCATCAGATTCTTTCTTCAGGCCAGCCATCGAGGCCGTATTGGCCTGGGACTCGGATTGCAGGGCAGCCAGCTTACCTTCATATTCACGGATCAAGTTTTGCGTGGTCTCGATGGCTTTTTGGGCTTCTTGGGAAGTGCTGTATTGGGCAGCCTGCACGGTGGGCGTACCCGGATCAACGGTTACATCCGCACCCTTAAGATCATTGGTCTGAATGAACGGCAGGACAGCCAGGACAGCCAAGGCCTTGAGCTTCAGGCTGCTGATGATCCGGGCTCCGTCAAATCCAGGGATGGGCAAAAGATTAAGCCCGGCGATAGCAAAATTGACAATGGCCAAGGCAGGCATGCCTAAGTAGAAGGCGGCCGCACCGAAGGCCAAGGACACGGCCGGACCGGCAGCTGCGATAAGCGCGCCCTTCTTGCCCTGCAGTTTGTGATCGAATTCGTTATAGCCAAAGAAACCGAAGAACTTGATCTTGGTCGCCGACTGGCCCAGGATGGCGGCCATCAAGAAGTGGCCGGCTTCATGCGCAAATGAGCTGGCAAAGAAGAGTCCCAAGAAGCCAAGTCCGATACCTGCAGGCAGGACGCCGGTGGACAAGGCCCAGGCAAAGGCGCCTGCGGTCAAGGAGATGGTCGGAACATTCAAGCTCACCTTACCGACATTGACCGTGAACGGATGATCGGTACTCCAGAATTTGCCGACTGTGAAGGCCGGGATACCCTGGGCCTTCTTGATCGTCTCTGCTGCCTTGCGTTCAGCTTCGACCTTGATATGGTCGAGGGCGATCTTGAAGGCTTCGGCCTTATTACCGGCAGCAAGGGCCTTACGGATGGCTTTTCTTTCTTTCAAACTCAAACGATCGCCGGTTCCCATGAATCTGGCTGCGTTCAAGGCCATCTCGACCAAGTCGATCGATTGGGCCACATAGGCGACATCACGTTCCGCCTGGGCAACCAAAGCTTCAGCTTCGTCGCGCAAAGGTGAGTGTTCTAGTTGCGTCGGATCCTCATCGCGTAAAGGCGCATGTTCCAAACCATCCCCGATCTTGCCCTGGACAATTTCCTTGGCGCGGGCAACGCGGGCCTGCATGGCTTCCAATTCCTGCTTGGCCTGGTCAATGATCTTATTGGACTTGACCTGTTGATCGACTGCATCGCGTCTGGCAGCCGTATCGTGGGCCGGGTTCATGACGCCGGCAACATGCTCTCTATCCTGCAGGACCCATAACGGGATGGTCAAGGTCCCCGGAGCAGTCTCATCCTTTTCGCTGAAGCGGCCGACGGTCGGGGCGGTCAAGGTGCCGTTGGCATCCTGATCAGCGGTTTTATCAAGGCTGGTCTCGATGCGGATGGCATTGACACGGC
Organism: Candidatus Omnitrophota bacterium; assembly: GCA_043775535.1. GTDB lineage: Bacteria > Omnitrophota > Gorgyraeia > Zapsychrales > Fredricksoniimonadaceae > JACQQW01. The sequence goes on along the minus strand of JAYVSG010000086.1, from coordinate 13,267 downwards.
CGGCCTGGATATTATCCAAAGCGGCACGGCCCGTGCTGACCTCAATGGTCCCAGAGGCGCTGGCCATCATGCGGGCCAGGGTGCCGTAATATTCATGGTCGGCAACTTCGCTGCCGAAGGAAACCGGGATGCCGGCCTGGATGGTGCGCATGCCCGCGGCCAACGTTTCCAAGGCTTGCGGAGCCAATTTCTCTTGGACTTCCTCGATCTTGATGCTGCTGATGTTCTGCAGGATCTCCTTCAGGACCTGTTCCTTGGCCTTCAGGGTATAGTAATTAGCGACGGTCTCTTCCTTGGACCAGGCCGCATTGAATTTCTCTGCTTTTTCCAATTGCCCATGCACCAAGGCCCAGGCTTCAAGAACATCCATGGCATCGATGGCCTTGGCCAAAGGCACATTATACTGAAGGCGTTGTTCGGCTTCTTTAAGAGCTTCCTGTCTCTCCAGACCTTCCTGGGTCAGCAAGGCGGCGATGAATTGGACCGTGCTGCTCTTGACCATTTCCTTATTGATCTCTAGAACAGCGGCATGCAAACGGCGCAGCTGTTCAAAGGTCGCTGTGGCCTTACCAGTCAAGACCTCTGCCAGGAGATCGCCATCCGCGGGGGCCAACTCAAGGGTGGTCACATTGCCCAAGAACCTTTCCAGGCCGTCGTTGATGCGAAGGTTCAACAGGGCAGCATACTCATCACCCACGGCCATACGGACCTGGGAATAAAGGATCTCTGCATCAACACTTGTGCTCTTAAGAAGCTTACCCAACGCCTTGACCTTGGCATCATCGCCGGTCGAATTAAGGATCACGTTGATCAACTGCTCAACGGCACCGCGGCTGAAGCTGTTCTTTGCGTCGATCACCTTGGCAGCGGCTCTTAAATTAGGGTTCTTATCTGCCAGCACATAGACCATGGCCAGCGGATTGTCGGCCAGTGAAGCCAGCAGGCTGACCGTCTGGTTCCCAAGTTCAGCACCGAAGAGGGCCTTCAAAGCAGGGATGCGGGCTTGGGCAGCCGGGACATCGGCGATCTGGGAGGAAGCTTCGTTCAGGTGCAAGGCCTGGGCCGCGGCCAGGGCAACGGCTTCGCTGCTGCCGGGAAGCAACATGCTCCATGCGCCCAAGGTTAAATTGGTACGGGCATGTTCCTTGCGGATCAATCCCTTCAATAATTTTTCTTCCTTAGCCAAATTCTGGCCAGCCATCAGGCGTTCGACCTGACCGTTGGCGCCAGCCACCGCATTGCGGGCAGCGACCACATCAGCCGTCTTAGCCATCACAGCCTTCTGATCGGCCGCAACACTCTTCAAATATGACATCAGGCCATCAAGGCCATGCTTTGCAATGTCAACCTGTAGAAGACCAGCGATCTCGTCCTGTTTCTCGGCTTCGGTTTTCTCGACATTGACAGTAACGGCCTGGATACGGGCCAGCACTTCTTCCTGCTGGGCCGGGGTGATGCGACCGCCGGCATGCTTGATCCAGAAAGCGATCGCGCGCACGTAGGTCAGATCGGTCAACCCGGCATTGACCAAGGCTAGGGCGGTCTTGACCGCATCCCCATCGCCCAAGGTAAAGGTCAGCGCTAAAAGATCTTCGGCAGAAAGAACCTTACCTTCGCTCAGGGCCTTGGTGATCTCGACCATCTGGCGACCACGGTAGGTCAGGGCATGCTGGGCGCCTTCTGTCAGGCGATTGGCTGAGCTTTCAAAGATCTTCTTTTCATCTGTCGTCAATTTCATGCCCGGCACATAGGCGCCAGGGGCGGCTTCGGCTAATTCCTGGCCGATCCATTTCTGGACCTGGGTGGCACCGGCCAGACCGGCATAGATCTCAGTGGGCAGGACCATACGGCCCATGTACTTACCGAATTTCAGGATGTCCTTGAAATCTTCGAGACTAAAGGTCCCGTTCTGTCTGATCGAGGTCAGAACATTACCCAAGGTTTCATTGTGATGGAAATCGCTCATGGAGTTGACTTCCAGAAGGCCGAACTGGGACTGCAGATACTGCAAGCGCTGTTGGGCCGCTTTGATCAGCTTCAGGACAACAGTCCTTGCCTCAGGGCTTAAGCCATCACCGTTGACCTTATGGATCAAGGCAGCCTGCCACATGGTGATGGCAGATTCGATGGCTTGGATATAGGCATCGACCATCTGTTCCGGACCGGACAGCGGATGGTCAAGGATGCGCGGTCTGGGCGTCACGAAACTGCGGCCGTTGGCTTCGACCTTGATCTCATCGATGATGTCCTTATCCCGTCCGCTCCACAGGTCGGAGAGTGCCTGGACAGGCTGGGTGGCTTCGATGTTGCGGGCTTCCGTGGCCCAGATATTACGGATGGCATCGGAATCCTGCAGCATCTCCTGAAATTTCGCCACCAGCTCGAATTTCCTGAGGACGGTTGCATCCTTCTCAGCCAAGCCCTCGGCCAACTCATTGAGTTCCGTAGAATCATTCAGGTTAAAGAGACGGGAAATATTGCTGGCCTGGGTAAAGCGGCGATCCAAGTCCTTAGGATCAACGATAAAGGTCCTGCGGCCGATATCCCCATACTCTTTGTTTCTGATGTTACGACCCTTGGTCTGCGACAAATATGAATCCGGTAGGGTATGGGCATCCGCCGCGATGATGTCCACATTGCCTTTCAGACTGTTGCCGATACCGATACCAGAACGGGCAAAGATAATATTGCCATTGCCAATATCTTGGATGATCTTTTGGATCTTCTCCGGCGTTGTCTCACCGTTGATGGTATCGAATTGTTCAGCAGGAATGTTGATGTCTTTGCGCGCAGCCAAGGCCTTCATGATCTTGTCTTGCAGCAAACGCAGGGCTTGAGCGTCATTGTAAAAAACCATGACGCCGCGGCGGAGTTTATCCTTGCCCTCGATGCCTTGGCCCCTGTAAGCCGCTTCAATCGCATCGGTAATGCGTTCGATCAATTTATCGCTGGTGGCGGTAATGATCTCAAGGGCGCCCTGTCCGATCTGACCCTTGAGCACCTTGTTGACCAGCCCTTCCTTCGTATACAATTGCTCAACTGCTGCCGCGGCATTCACGGCTGCGGCCTCTTCCTCTGCAACTTCCCCAAAGAAATCGCTGGCCTTGATGGTCTCGACCTCGGCGCTGGTACGGGCCTGGACCAATTCCATCATTGCCTTGACGGCCGTAACACCGTAGACATCGCCGCCGCCGGTAAAGAGATATTCGAAGTCCGGGCTTTCGTAGCTGGACCCAAGATTCAAGTGGATGTCGCTGGCCTTCAGGTCCGTGCCATAGATCGCGTTGTATTTGCGGGTGGCGACCGTCTTGCTGACCAATTCGCTCGATAAGAGGCTGTCCTGGCTCTGGCCGCCTTCGCTGGTGGGAACAAGCTCGGCGGTCCCGGTCCCCCCGGCAGCATTGATCGTCCACTTTGTACCGATAGGCTGGATAATGGCAGCCAAGGCGTTCTGGATAAAGTCCTTGGTCCATTCCGGCTGGATCTTCTGGAAATATGCGTAGACGGCCTCGGTAAAGATGATCTTTTCTTCCCCGACATTGGTGCTGCTGGTCTTCAATTCACGGAAGAAGCCATAGGTCTCCGGTTCATGTTCAGTGGCCTTGAACTTTTCCAAGGTGCCAGTGAATTCTGTGATCTGTGGGGCCTTGGCATCACCCACATGGATGTATTGGTCATCGATGCGGCCAAAATTGGCCGCGGCATAGATGGCGTCCGCGTCCGCGATGGTTTGCTTGGCCTTAGGATCATCTGCCGCAATGGCATCCCCTCTGGAGGAGACATACTGCATCGGACGTCCGGCGGTGATCGCAATTTCGTCCAAGATACGCGAGCTGCCCTTGGCGGTGCGCAGGCGCATGGCCTCTTCAATGGCCTTGCCATAGACATGGCCCTTGAAATGGACCTTCAGGAACCCTAAGGAGTTGCGGGACAGGACAACGATATTATTAAGATCGCTCAGTATTTCGGCGATTTCCCTGGCGGCATTCTGTTTGGCATCCAGGGTGGCTTCCTTGTCTTCAAAGATAGCCATGGGCACTTCGAGATTGACAAGCTTTCTGGCGCCCTTTGTCAAGGCATCGATGATGGCTTCATTGTTCTCCGCAAGACCACCCTTAGGGTTATCGTCGGTCATGAATTTCTCAACCGCGTTCTTGTCTTCTTCAACGATGGTAACCGGCCTGCCATTCTCGTAACTTTCTATATAGGCCGCAATGGCAATGGCCAAGGTCTTGCCGGCACCGGTCTCTGCAAGACCGATCTTGTGTTCAAGCAAGGCCTTGATGACAAGCTTCTGCAGCTCACCGAATTTAAAAATAACGGAGGATTCTTCATTAAATACTCTCCTAATCAATTTTTCTAGCCTTTCAACATCTGCGAGCTCTGTCGCCATGGCTTGATCAGCGGGCTTTGTCTTTTGTGCATACGCTACTGCCGCAACACGAACCTCGGCCCAAGCAAAACCAAATTCTCGCGCTGCTTTATCTATACCTTCGATAAAATTAGTGCGCCCATCAATCCTATTTTCTGAAATGAACTTCCTTATTTTTAAATTAACCACATTGTAGAGTTGGCCCGCCTGGACCCTCTCTTGGATCACGTAATCCACAGCCTTCCTGCCTGCTTCTTCCAAGGCCTTGGCACGCAGGTCAGCGTCACTCGGGCCGGTCAATTTCTCCCAGAAGGTTCTCTTCGGCGGCTGCCATGTGGAAACAGACGTGGTAACAGGATCGGTCGCCATGGCTTCTGAAACATCCTTGCCAGCGGGGGCAGCGGACACCAAGCTATTCGCAAGATCTTGGGCAACAAGTACGATGGCGTATTGCTCGGTCTTATTACCCCAAGCGTCTTCAACGCCGTGGAAGAACTGCGCGATCTTCCTCACCGCATCCTGGCGTTCAGCCCCTAAGGACGCGGCATAACCGGCGATCACTTCCGGATCATTCTCGACCAAGGCATTGCCGTTATTCGTATATTGCTGGTCATAATCGGTCAGTGCGGTCTGTGTGGCCGTCTTGGATAATCCGGCGCCCTGCAAGGCCTGGACCAGGTCCTTGGCGATATAAGGACGGCGTTCCGGGGTGATCATGGCATTGGAAGACACGTCGGCCGGCAGATTGAGGACAATATTGGCATCGGTCGCAACCGCGCCCACACGGTTGACCGGCACTTGCATATTCAGCATGGCCAAACGAAGGCCTTCCCGTATCACCATTGCCAAATCGATCGTCACATCCGCCTTGCCCAATAACATTGGGGCGGGCATGGCAGGCATGGTGGGCTTAAAGAACGGAGCCACACGGTTGACCGGCGGTCTCTGCAGGCCGTCAGGGACCACGTTGACCGGAGCGCCGCCCACGGCATCGCGCCAGATGCGGTCGGCACGGGACTGTTCGCCGGTTGAGACCATCAAGATGTCTTTCAAGACCAGGACGCGGTCGGCATTATTGCGTTCTTCCGCAGGGATTTGGCTGAACACCACGGTCATCTCCTCATCGGAAACGCCGGCAGCAACGATCTCCTGCAGGGCCTTGGCCGCTTCTTCCTGCATGCTTCTTAATTCTTCATCATTATAAAGTTCGGCACCCATGCCCGCGCGCATGGCAGCATCCACTTCCAAAAGACGGAAGGTGCGGCCAAAGGCGAACCATCCGAAGACCTGGGCGGGCAAATATCCTTCTGCGCCCTTCTTCATCTTGCTGATCATCCACTGGACCCATTCGATCAAATTCGGGCTCTGCTCGGTGGTGGCACTGGCGGCGATGGAAGACCCAGGTGCGGAGAACCGCAGGGCAGCTTCACGTAAGTTCAGGGCACGGACAATCTGGGTGAAGCTGCGGCTGATCTCGGCACGGTCGTCAGCGCTCACCCGCGGGGCCATCCTCATCATGGCCGCGCTGGGCTCATCGCTGTTGATGGCCGCCGTGATGGACCTGGCGATCGGGGCTTCCTGAGAGATGCCCACGGCCGGGAAATCAACAGTGACTTCATGGGTCCTAGGGTTGATGGCCGGAACAGAGGCCATCGCCTTATCTTTCTTACGATTCACATATTGGTTTGCGGCAACACCAGCTCCAACGAGAGCCAAGGCGCCCAAGGCATATTTCCATGCATTGCTTTCCGGTAGGGCTGTTTTCTCAAGCTTACCTGCCTCTGCTTTATACGCATGCAAAGTAGTTTCGATCAAGGTGGCATCGGTGAGCAAGATCGACCACGGCTTGCCCTCTGCCTTATGGAACTCTAGGTCAAAGGACTGCTGGTTCTTAACCTCACGCTGCACCATATTGGGATAATATTCCCTCAATTCCTGGGCCAAGGTCTTACGGAAGCGTTCCACGCCTGCTTCAGCACCGGTCCCCAGATAGAAGATCGTGACCTGCCCCTGCGGATCCAGTTTCTCAACGAATTTGCGGACCTGGGTGCGGATCTCAGTGTTCGTATAATCTGTTTTCTTATCGTTGGTCTTGCGGCCAGGAGCAAAATGGGCGGCAGCAATGAATTTATCGCTCGGCGGCGTATAAACACAGGCGACGCATTGGCCAAATTGGAAGGCAGATGTCAGATGTTCATCGCTGGTAAAGACAGCCATCTGGTTCTCGCCCACCAGCCTCGGAGCAGGGACAATAGCCTTGCCGGTATTCAGATCAAAATATTGATTGCCGGTGCGAACCACAGACGGAGCAGCTTGTACCGTCGGAGATTGTGTTTGACCATTCGACTTGACCGGCCCCAAAAAGGCCAGCGCGGCGGCAACCAGGATGCCGATCTTCGAACCCGAACCCATGGCCTTGTCTGCCTCAACGGCAGGTTCGGCAACCGTAGGCTGAACCTTTTGCTGCAAGATGAGTTGTTCCAAATTATCGTTCAGTTTCTGCGAAATGCCCTGCCAAACACCTTGGTAGCGCATGAATGCAGTAATTGTCTCTATTCCCTGCTTCCCGATCGATTCGCTAGCCAAACGATTCTCTACGGCAGATTTCAAGGCGACCAGATCACCGCCCCAAGAATTGAATTCAGTCTTAAACTTAGCAGGATCAACGACCTGATAGCCCAAGAGTTCCAGTACGGCCTTGAATGACTCGCGGGCATTGTAGACGACCTTGCCGTCATCGTCCTTGACCAACATAATGGAATCATCCATCCAGACCTTTTCGTTCGCAGCCTTATACTCCGGTTCAGCAATTTCCAAACCATGTCTTAATTCGTGATCGACCGTTTGCTTGAATTCCATATTATCCGTCTTGATCTTGGGCAATTGGGCAACCCCAATACCAACAGCCTTGCCATCCTTAGGTGTCCAGCGGCCATTGGTCTGGGCGATGACACCGTTCTGCACGAACCATTCGCGGTAACCTTTTTCCAATTCATTAAGCTCAATGCCCTTGTCAGCAGCAGCATTATAAAAGTCCGCCATTTCATGCGCACTCAAATTAGCGCCACGGACGCGGCCGACGGATCTTTTCACCTCATCATCGGAAAGCACTGTTCCCGCAACCCGATCATCGCTGCCCTCAGCAAATACCAACGGGCGTTCCCAAGCTTGGGCGAGCCACTGCTCATTCTTGGCACCGAAGACCAGGGCATCCTTGCCATAAGCCCGGACAACCCCGCCTTCACGCACCTGACCGACCACATCCTGCATGGTGACTGCGGCCTGTGCCTTGATGGCAGGCAGGGTCTTTTGGGCATATTCCTTATTGTCACGATCAAATTCCTGACGTTCGACCAAACGTGTTCTCTCAGAAGCGGTCCACGCTGACTGGACACCGCTACGGTAATCCTTGAGTTCGGCCAAGGAAGTCGTGTTCCCGGTAAAGCCGGCGAATTGACCTTCACGGTCGAGCACAAAACCCCGGTCCGTATCCTTATTCGTATAGGTGGTCAGGCCAGTCGCTTCATCTGTCTTGAAAGTGGTGCGTTCGGATTGCAGGGTCTCGGCCACCACACGCAGAGCGGTCACGGCATCGCTGCCGGGTAATTGGGCGGCGATCTTATCGGTCATGCCCTTGCGGTCTGCAGCCAAGGCACGGCTGAACTTGACCACATCATCACGGTAGTTGAAACGGTCATAAGATTGGGAGAGAACATCCATCTGTGCGGCGCGGGTGGCCATCAGGTCGACCGTCATGCCAAGCAAGGTTTCCAAGGCGGCCTTGTTCCCCGAGGTATTGCTGGTTGGAGTGCCGTCGGGCATAGACTGCTTGATCGTGAACAATTCCTGCAGCGTGTTCGCGTCGCTCACCGTCACATGGGCATCGACCACATCGCGGCCCGCCAGCTTGGTGGCTTCTTCGTCCTTCTTAAATTCAACCTTAGCACTGCCTGCACGGACAGCTTCAAGACCCTTGTTATAGGAATTGTAGGTGGTCAAGGCGATGTTGCGGCCGCGTGCCAATACCTTGGCGGTCTCGCGCATGAAGGATTCCGCCAGCTTCTTGTCGCCGCGGGTCTGGGCGCGCAGGGCATTGGTCAGCTTGCTTCCTTCACCAACAGCTTCAATGAAATGGGTGTCGACTTCACCGAGGGCAAAGTCGTAGACATACACGCCCTGGTCCTGCTTCGCATCATTGACCTTCATGGTCAGGCGGGAAGCGCCGCCGATGGTGGTGGCACCGGAAAGGCGCAGGTTGCGTTCCAAAATGTGTTTGACTTCGTGCAGCGAAACGCCCGCTTCCATTACGTCAAAGCCCAGGTCGACCAGGTTCATCAAGGCATTGGTACCCAAGGCCAGACGGCCGTTGTCCGCCAGACCGGCAGAACCGTTCTGTTCGATGTCAGGAGCAAAGGTGAATTCGATGGGCTTCTTTTCCATCTGCTTGGATACATTGTCCGTGGCGGCCTTGATGGCGGCGGCGCGGGCGGCCTTGTCTTCCTTACCCAAGGTCACGACATGGTTGGCGATCTCTTCCTGCATGATGCCCATCATCTGCCCGCGCAATTGCCCGAGCATATCCATCATGCGGTTGCCTTGGACAGCGTCCGGGGCCGGGGTCAACTTCAACTGAATGTTCTGTCCTTCTTTAATAGCCTGTTTAATGTCAGCGCCCTGCGGAACTTCCGTGGCATTCCCTGCTTTGTCCACACTGATCAGAGAGCCGCTGATGCCGTAGAACTTCATCAATTCCTGCATGGCGACCAGGACGCGGGCTTTGTTATCGCTCCTGTCCTCGCTGCTCTTCTGACGCAGGGTGCCGCCTTCCTTCAGGATTTCCTTACGCAGATCAGAGACCGTAGCGATGCGGCTTTCCAGGTCGGCAGCCTTCACGTCAATATATTCCTTGCCCTCGGCGGTCTTCTGAACACGGGAGGCATCCCACAAACCATACTGAGAAAGGTCGCTCTTGACGAAATCATCATCAATGACAAAGCGGTATTGTTTTTCCGCAGTGCCGGCAGCCAGCGGTGTATAGCGGCCAAAGACCTGCACACCCATCTGCTGGCCTTGCTGGTCATAAACGGTGCGGTCGGTCTCATTCACGCGGTAATCACGCTTCAATCCGATATTCGCAAAATCATCGGTGGCGATGAAGGTCTCGGCAGGGTTCCATGTGTTATTAGCAGCACGATAGACCTGAACGGTCGGGATGCTCTGGGTGATGTTCTGTGTCTTGCCCTGACCGTCCTTGACAGCGACGGTCTCGCGCAGATCAAAACGGGCTACGCGGGCTTCGCCGGTCTTCTCATCGATCTCGGCCAGCGTGTCCTTGATGATGACAGCCTTGAGCTTGTCGTTGGCATCACGGACTTCCATGACCTTGTCTGCGCTGTTCTTGCTCTCGACCAACCTATCACCCTTGACCAGGGTCAGGTTGCCCATGGTGACAGGGTTGTCATTCATCACGGTCATGTACTGATGGTTCAGCATCACATTTTCAATATCGCGGCCGTTCTCATCCTTGGCTTGCTGGCCAACGATGCCGGCATGGATATTGAGCTTCAGATTATCCCAGCCCATTTCCCCGCCGACATACACACGCTTCTCCATCGGCAGGTCATACATCATATTCTTGAGTTTACCGTCCGCATCACGTTCGAGCTCGACCAAGCGGCCCTGCACCACGAGGGCGCGCAGCTTATTGTCGGCATCACGCAGCTTGTAATAGCTCTGTCCTAATTCAGAGTGGTCTTCTTCCATCTTGAAATCACCCTGCCACTGAGAGGCCATCGGTGCATTATTCTCAGCAGCAAAACTGGTGCGTCCGGCGTCCTTGCTGTTGGGCAAGGTCAATTGACGGGCAACGGGATCATAGGTGAAATTGGTGTTGAGCCGGCCTTCCTGGCCATTGGGCATGATCACCGGGACCGTGTATTGGGCAGTGTAGCTGCCATCCTGACGGAGGCTGCCGGGGACAACATTGACGAAGACCGTGCGTTCACGGGACTGGACGCCGGCAAAGGCCGCTTCAGAAGCGCTTAAAGGCATTTCCAGCTGGGTGACGGCCTTAAGGGCGGCACGCTCGGCCGCAGGCTTGTTCACATCCCCATAGGAGATGATCTGGTTCGTATCATAATCCAAATATTGGTCCTTGGCCAAGGTCTCGTCGCCATATTTGATATCACGGGTCAGGGAGGCGATACCCAACTGGCGGTATCCGGTTTCAGTGCCGGGAGTCAATTGCAGGATATCAAACCCGCCGGTATCACGGGCCACGGGGATCTTCTGACCTTCGGTCAAGCCCAGTTCACCGGCAACAGCCTTGGCGCGTTCGACCGTCTGGCGGCTATTGACCGCCTTCCTGATCTCGCCGACAACTTCCGGGCTCATGGATTCATGGGTGGAGGCGACCTGCACAGTGGCGTTCAAACCGATCATGGCCTGGTGGTCGGAGAGGGCATCCATGATGGCTTCCAATTGCGGCCGGAAGGATTGCTGGATCTTTTCCCTAGCTTCCGGGGTCTTGGCATCCTGCAATTCGCGGGCCAATTGCTCCAGCGGTTCGCGATGACCTTCCTGTTTGAGCAAGGCGTCTTCCTTGGGCATGACCACCAATTTGTACTGGCCCTTGGTGCGCTCGCTCTTGGACGCAAATTCAGAATTCGAGAGGAACACGTTCATACGCGCGGCAGCCTGCAGGGCGCCGGTCATGGAACGCATACTAAAGTCAACCTGTGTACCTTCCATCACATCGGTCAGGGTCTGAGCTCCTGCTTCCCGCACGCGGCCGGCCTGGATGTCAACGGATTCGCGCATGGAAGTCACCAAAACGCGGGGCTTCAAGGCCTTCATTGCTTCTGCATTGCTCATGGGTTTCAGGTTCTTGGATGCATCGCCTTCACGCAAAGCCTTATATTCAGCCTGAATAGCTTCTTCCAAGGCCTTGACCGCAGCCTTGGTCTGTTCAGGACCGACGACGATCACTTCACCCTTAAGTCCAGATCTTTCCAAGGAACGATCAAGCGCGTTCTGCAAGGTTTCTTTCAAGCGAGGATTGGCCTCCTGGAGCTTGCCCAACAAGGTCGTGTTCAAAACCAATAAACGCTGCTTGCCGATATCCTTGGCATCCTTGCCGGTGAAGAGGCCATTGATCTCTTGTTCCATGCGCTGTTCGGTGGTGAGTTTGGTTTCCACGTCCCAGCTGAATTTCATATCCGATAAGCGGGCCTCAGGGGCGATCTGCCAGGTCTTGAATCCAAGTGCGCTCATGTTCGCCTTGGCTTCACCCGGGCTTGCGGTCAGACCGATGAACGTACCGCCGCCATCCTCAACCAACTTGACCACCTCGGTACCGGTGATGCGCTGGGTGTCATGGTCAACGACGTGCTGGGACCAGGTGTCCATGCCGACCTCGGCCTTTTCCACCTTGGCTGGTTCAATGATCTCACCGCTCTTGCCAATAACTGCTTTCTTTACTTCATAACCAACCTTTTCCATGTGGGCAACAAGGATGCGCGAGAAGGCATTGAAGCCACGGGCGTCAGAGAACACACGGTCCTTGAGCGCCTGACCGACGTCATGCATTTCACGCGGGGATACGCTCCAGCTGCTATTGTCTGTTTCGCCCTTCGCATTCTTGGCGAATTCAATACCGATCGTCCCCTTCTGCAATGCATACTGCCATTGGGCGCCGGCCTTGAGCAGGTCACGGACATCGGTGGCATTGTATTCTTTAAGCCCGGTCTTCGTGCCGTCGGCGGATAACAATTCCGTACCGGTGATCTTTTTATACATCTCTAAGATACGCGCTTCGGTTTCGGGGGTGAATTTCTGGGAATCGAATTGTTCGGCGCTTCCCACCATCTCATTGGTCAATTTACCGGGATTCTTCTCATCCTTCATGACCGCATCGATCACTTTGACCAAAACGCCGGTCTGTTCCTTGCGGGTCTTTTCCACGGCATATTCCGTACTGCCGCTCTTCTTTTCCATATCAGCGACCCAGCGGCGACCAAAGCCCTTATCCTTACCGAAGATCATAGGAGCGGAAGCCAGCAGTTTGTGGACTTCGTCGACCATGACCAAGGCATCCTTGAACGGATTTTCCGGACGTTCGCCGCGTTCCAATTGCTGCTTATATTCCAAGGAGGCTTGCTGCATCTGGGAATGTTCCAGGACAACGACCTTCTTTTCCTTCACAGCTTCGGCGATGAACTTGTTCAGGTCTTTTTCCTTGGCGCTGTCCCAGACCTTGAAATTGTTCCTGTCCTTATATTCTGCCTTCTCATATTTGCCGGCACCCGTATTCTCAACGACCATGATGACAGGCATGCCGTGTTCGGCAGCAAAGACCTTGGCCACGTTCTCGCTCAAGAGCGTCTTACCACCGGCGAAGTTGAGCACCACGTTGAGAAGGCGATTGTCCGAGCTCTTCCGGACCATGTCGACCATGGCGCGCACAATGGCCAGCTGGCCTTCCCTATAACCGAAGGCGGGCTGGGCCTTCTTGGCCGCACCCATGATGTCATATGTCTTTTTATCGGTGGCATCGTTGCGGATCTCGGCCAAGGCCTTCTCGATACCCTTGGATTCAATATGCTTGCTGACGGCCTTGTAGGCTTCGCTGCCTTCGCCCAATTTGGTCTTCAATTGTTCGAGCACATGCTGTTTCAGTTCGGGACTGCCCGCAGCCTGCTTGAATTCTTCATAAGATTTGCCCTTGCTCTCGCCCCAAAAGTAGGATTCCGCCATCAAGGCTTCCAAGCCGCGGCCCAAGGCTTCGTTCTTGGTCTTGAACTGGTCGGCAAAAAGCATTTTCTTGGAAGCGGCGGTCACATCGCCTTCATTGGCAGTGATCAGGCGGTGCAGGTTCCAGGCCTTCCAAGGATTCGG